>CAYNWJ010000460.1:0-3528 GCA_964400815.1 uncultured bacterium | reverse complement strand
ATACAGCCCACGCGGTCCGCCGCCACGAAGTCGGTGCTCGCCAGCGCGACACCGTGATGGACCATGGTTCCCTGTGTGGGGCCGTTGCCCTCCATGCCCTCCAGACCGTCGATCACCGCCAAGTCCGGCCTGATTTTCTGCGCCAGAAGGAACATGTTGTAGTTCAGCGTCTTGACACCGACCGAATGCATCCTGCGCTTCTCATGCCGTATGTCGTCGTTGATGGGTGCGGCCATGAGCACGTTCTTCGCGGTCATGGTCACCACCAGCGGCGTGTGGGTCTTGAGACGGCAGAGGGAAATGACATATGCGCCGGGATCGTAAAAATCGGCGATGGTCCTGATGTCCAGCGGATGGCCGGAATCGGTCATGAGCCACTCGGTGACCGCGCCGCCCGCGTTCAGATCGACCAGACGGGCGTTGTATTCCCGTTCCAGCTCGGGATAGTTGTAGAGCCGGTAGTGGTTGAACGTTCCCGACTCCCCGCGGTACCGCCTGCCGGTCGATTCGGCGATGAGCACCTCGCCGTCGTGGATGCCCGAAAGAAAATCCAGCGCCCCCCGGATGGCGTCGGGATGGGTGGCGCAGAGGATGTTGTCATTGCCCACCAGGTTCGGCTTGATGACCACCTTCCTGCCCCGGATCGCCGTGCTGATGGACTTCTTGAGCGGTTCGAGCGCCTTGTAGACCATCTCGCGGCGGTCGTCGCCGGTGACGAAGCTTACCGTGCTGCCTTCCGGCGCTCTGCTCATCGCCGAAGACTCACCCGTAACGAGCGGCAGGAAGGCTGCCCCAGCTCCTCCGAGGACCAGATTCCGCACGAACCGTCTGCGTGTCGCGTCGACGCCGAGTATGTCGGAAACCTGATCGAGAAAAATGCGTTCGTTCATGAGCTTTTCCCTGCTGTGGGGTTTCCCGGTTCCCCCCGGAAACATTTCGCACTATTATCAGGTTAGCAGTATATTCCGCCGGCCGCCGAATGTCAAGATTTTTACGGGGAGCGCACGCATCTATGGTGGTACATCCAAATACCGTTTGAACCATGATTAAAAGGATTACAGGATTGACAGGATTGTAATCACGGTTCATCCGGTAATCCCGAAAATCCCGGTTCAGCACCTGAAAGCCGCCGAAACACCTGTGTTTGTCGGAAAAAGGAGGATTGGCAGGTAAAATACAGCCGGGCTTTCCAAACCCGCTCTCCCGTATTATCTTGTGATTTCGAACTCGTCCATGGAAACCGATTCACACGCATGGGAGCAGGCGAAATGAAACGCACCAGTCCCCTCACACCACTCCCCGTCACCGACGGGAACAGCCATGACATCGTCGTCGCGGGATGCGGTGTGTCCGGAGCCGTGGCCGCCGTCGCCGCCGCCCGTCAGGGTGCGCGGACACTGGTGATCGAGCGTCACGGCTTCCCCGGCGGCGCGCTCACCGCCATGGGGGTCGGCCCCATGATGAGCTTCCACAACCGTGCGGGACGGCAGCTCGTCGCAGGCATCCCCCAGGAGATCGTTGACCGCCTGAAGGAGGCGGGAGGGAGCCCCGGGCACATTCCCGACAGCATCACCTATTGCAGCACGGTCACTCCTTTCGACGCCGAGACGCTGAAGACCGTGCTCGACTCGATGCTGGCGGAATCCGGGGCGGAGGTCCTCTTCCACGCGTCACTCGTTCATGCCGAAACGGAAGACGGGCGTGTGTCATCGGTCATCGCCGCCACCAAGCGCGGTCTCGTACGGTTCCCCGCCGATGTGTTCGTCGACGCCACGGGGGACGCGGACCTCGCGTTCCTGGCGGGTGTGCCCTGTGTCAAGGGAAAGGAGGACGGCGGCGCCGCCCAGCCCATGACCATGAACCTCAAGGTCGGCAATGTGGACACCGCCCGCATACGGGAATACGCCGCCTCCTCGCCGGACGACTTCCACTTCACCCACGGTGCGGAAGAGGGCCTCGCGCGGCTCGAAACCACACCCCGCGTGAGCCTGGCCGGGTATCTGCGTGAATGGAAGGAGGCTGTCGCCGCCGGGGAGGTCCACATCCCGCGGGAATATGTCCTCTTCTTCGAGACCGCCGAACCGGGCGTGGTCAATCTCAACACATCGCGCATCCAGGGCCTGGACGCCACCGACCCTGAGGATGTGAGCCGCGCCGAGGCGGTCGGCCGGGAACAATGCCGGGAGCTCTTCGCCTTTCTGAAAAAACGCTGCCCCGGTTTCGAACGCGCCGTGAACCTCGGGACCTCCGCCCACATCGGCGTCCGCGAGTCCCGCCGCATCAGCGGACGATACACGCTCACCGCCGAAGACCTGGTTTCCGCGCGGCGTTTTCCCGACCCCGTGGCTCTCGGCGGTTATCCGATCGACATCCATTCCCCCGACAGGGCCGAAACGAACACCGTACACCTCCCGCCCGACAGCGCCTACATGATCCCGCTCGGATGCCTGCTGGCGGACGAGGCTGCGAACCTGGTCACCGTGGGCAGGGCGGTGAGCGCCACCCACGAGGCCTCCGCGGCAATACGGGTCTCGCCCATCGCCATGGCGGTCGGACAGGCGGGAGGAACGCTGGCGGGACAGGCGGTCGTCGAAGGAGCGGCGCCGGGGGATGTCCCCTATGGCAGGCTCGGGGATGCCCTGCTGAAGGGCGGCGTCATCCTGGAATGAAAAGCGGGAACCGGAAAATATAATATAATGGAATATTCAATAGTACAATATAATGCGGTTATTCAGCCAAGTCAGCATCCATATATGTTGATCGGCCCCCTCTCCCGATATCCCCTCTCCCCCTGAAGGGAGAGAGGGAGCCCGACCCGTGGTGCTTTTCCTTCTCCCGCTTCGGGGGAAGGTGGCGCGAAGCGACGGATGGGGGCTTTGCAAAGAACAGCTGAATCATGCGTTGCTTACTAAACTTGATACCCGGATAATATAAAGCGGCATTGTCTCCGTGCCGATAGGGTATCATGCCGGATTGGACGGCACGGTGAACCTGCCGTTCCTCCGGCCACCGTCGAACGAAGAGGGATTCCATGGTTGAAAACGCCGCCACTTTCGGCTGGCTGAACTGGGCCATTCTCGTGGCTTTTCTCGCGGGAACGACCGCTGTCGGTCATCTCCTCAAGGGCGACACCGGGAGCATCCGGGGGTTCTTCCTCGGAGGAAGGAACATGCCCTGGTGGGCGGTTGGCGGGTCAATCATCGCCACCCAGGCCAGCGCCCTGACCTTCATCGCCGTGCCCGCGGCGGTGTTCATGGAGGGGGGCGACCTCACCTATCTCCCCATGACCTTCGGCTTCATTCTCGGCAACATCCTCATGGCCCTCATTTTCATGAAGCCCTATTACCTCGAGGAGATCTACAGCCCCTATGATTTCATGGAGAAGCGCCTCGGCCGTCGTGTGAGCCAGCTGGCCCGCGTGCTCTTCATGGCCGGGGCGGTCATGAGCCAGGGGGTGCGACTGCTCACAACGGCGCTGATCCTGAGCGTGGTGACAGGCTTTCCACTCGGCGGGTGCGTGCTGCTGAT
>CAYNWJ010000459.1:0-3550 GCA_964400815.1 uncultured bacterium | reverse complement strand
CTGTGACGCTTACACCCGCCGCTGTGTGGGATGCGCCGGTGGTGTCTGTGATTGCCACGGTGTATGAACCCGTCGGCAGAAAACCGAGAAGGAAGGAACCGTCCCCGGAATCGACCAGAGCCGAAGCCACCGTATCGGGGTCCGCGATGGCATGGGCCACAGGTGAGGCGCTGAAATTCGCCACTGAACCACCGATGGCGCCGGATTCCGCCTTGGCGATCAAACGCAGCGTGGGCCGGAGCATATACTCGTCCTTTTTACCCAGCTGATGAATGGAGCGCGCCGCGTCGAAATCCAGGATCAGCTCCGTGGCGATGCCCGGTTCGATCTCGAACGCGGGCCCCAGCTTGAGACCGCTTGTCGAACCGCTGGGCACATCCAGAGGAAGGGTGACACCGCCGATGACCACGTTGGCTTCGGTGATTTTCAGCCGTATCTGCGTGTAGGTCCCGGCTTCGAGCTCTCGTTCGCCCAGAACGGCGGTGACACCGTTGGCCAGTTGGAGCAGGTCGTGGGTCTGCGGTTCACCCGCGATGGTGATCCATTCGTCCCCGTAATGCACGGATATTTCAGAAAAGGTGATGTTGACCTCGTCGAAATCGCCGGGTGAATCGGTGAGATACATCTTGAGTGTCCCCGTGTCGCTCTTCGGCGATGTGGAATCGTCGTCGCTGCACGCGGCGAACAGAAGAAGGGAAAGGCAGAGCACACCTGCCAGTTTCGGGATAAAGCGAATCATGCATCCTCCTTTGGATTGTTGGTAATTATTAGAAAATACTAAAATTATCAGCATAAAGATGTGATATCGGTCACACGTTGCCGATTTTCTCTGCACCGCATCGAAAAAAATCGAAACGATCCCGATGATTCAGCATGATCGGAACATGCCATCCAGAATGTTCATTCACGGGAAACCGGCGTTTCCGGTGCTCAGGCGCCAGGTAGCGCTCTGTTTCAAAAGGGGTGACAGGGACGGCATGTACGATATCCGCCATCTGCACACGGTCGCACTGCAAGAGAAACGAGGACGAAGGGAGGAGGGGTTTATGCTCGGAACAACGGTATGCGTCATGCCCGCGTTGGTATACTCAGGCGGAACTTCGTTTCTCCGGGGCCGCTTTCCACGTCAAGCCGCCCGTGGAGCTGTTTCGAGAGGAGATCGACGATCTTCAGGCCCAGGGATGATGAGCTTGCCCGGGCCGATTCATGGTCGAATCCCACACCGTCATCGCGGTATGTGAGGACGATGGCCCCGTGGTCCTCCTCGATGCCGATTGAGACCGAGCCGTCGCGGCCGCCGGGGAAGGCGTGCTTGATGCAGTTGGTGAAGAGTTCATTGACGATCAGGCCGAGGGGAATGGCCTGGTCCAGTCCCACGGAGATATCCGAGACGGTGACCGATGTTTGGATGTGGTCGGCCTCGGAGTCATAGAACGAGAGCAGCACATTCTTGAGCTGTTCGATATACTGGTCGAGCCTGATCCGCTCGAAATCGTCGGATTTGTAGAGCTTCTCGTGGATGAGCGCCATGGAGTGGATACGGTGGATGCTTTCGTTCAGCAGACCCTCATAGACGGGATCGCCGACACTGTTCGACTGGAGGAACAGGAGGCTGCTGATGATCTCCAGGTTGTTCTTGACCCGGTGATGCACCTCCTTCAGAAGCGCATCCCGCTGTCTGAGGGATGATTTGAGTGCCTCCTCCGCCCGTTTGCGGTCGGTTATGTCGATGCCGACAGCCCATGATTCCATCGTGGAGGGGGCCAGGCCCGGCGGGATGGCGGACCAGACGATGGTCTTCTCAGTTCCATCCTTGGAAATCAGCCCGATCTCCGTCTCCTTCCGGCCGGCGCCGTCATCGGCACATTCATCGAACAGGTCGATCCAGCACACGGGATCGGTATACAGCACGTTGACCAAATCCGGTTTCCCGACGACCTCGTCGCGGGAATATCCGGTCGCGCGCTCGCATGCCCTGTTCCAGAACGAAAACGCGCCGTCTTTGGTGATGGCGTTGATCAGTATGGGCATGTTCTCGGCCAGAAGGCGGAAGCGTTCCTCGCTGATGCGCAGCGCCTCCTCGGCCTGCTTCCGCTCGGTGATTTCCTTCGATATCGTCTGGAGCTTCACAATGTCACCGGTTTCGTCCACGATCGGTTTCGCGCTCGTCTCGAACCAGATGTGGCGTCCCCATTTCGTCCTGATGCGGTATTCGACCCAGTCGATGTCATGATTCGACATAACACGATCATGGCATTCGTGTTTGATTCTTTCACGGTCATCGGGATGAATCATCTCATAGGGATCCCTTCCGATCATCTCGCCTGGCTCATATCCCAAAAGGTCCTTCACCGAAGGGCTCACGTATAAATACGCGCCGTCGGGCTCGTGCAGGGCGACCATGTCCTTCATGTTCATGACGAGCTGCCGGTAGCGCTGTTCGCTTTCGACGAGTCTCGCTTCCATGGTCGTGCGGTCCGTGATGTCTTCCATGGTCGTGGCGAAGCGGTTCTCCTCGGCGAGGAAGGCGGAAATGCGGAAATGCCTGTTGAGACGGGGGTCCCAGGTTTCGAAGCGAATGGTTTCGCCTTCCCGCACGACCGCTGCGTATTTCGCCAGATGCGGCGGCTCGATTGTTTCGAAGAGCTCCGTCGCTCGTTTGCCCACGGTTTCATTCCGCGGTTTTCCAAGCATCATCTCAAATCGCGGATTTGCATCGAGAACACGATAGTCCCGGGCCTGTCCCTCGTCGTCGAACATCATTTCATACAGGCACACGCCATCCTCCATGGAATCGAACAGCACCTGGAATTTGTGCTCGCTTGCCTCGAGGGCCTGTTCGGCCTTCTTACGTTCGGTGATGTCACGTGCGATGCCCTGCGAACCGAGGAATGTCCTGTCATCCGCGTCATGAAAATGGTACAGCCCCTCGGCGTCCACAAGAAAAACGGGCGCTTCCGATGCGCGTGTGACGCTCGTCCTGACCTCGAAGTCGGCAACGCTCCTGTCCTTGTGGAGAAGGCGTATTTCGAACGAGCGCGTTCTCCGGTCGCCCGACCGACGCTCGTTCACCCTGAACCGGGCCTTTTCCCTGTCTTCCGGATGAACATAATCGAATATGGATGTCCCGATGAGATCGAACGGCCGGAAGCCATAGCGCGAGACCGCGTCATTGATATAGACGATCCTTCCCTGGGCGTCGAGGCGGTAAACGATGTCCGGCAGTGTCCGCACAATGGACTGGAACATGTGTTCTCCATCCGCAATGCCATTCTCGCAAATCAACCGAGCGTATTCCTTGTAGAGGAACTCGTGCATGGGACGTTCTCCAATCGATTATGGGGCGGGATTCAGGGTAGCCCGGGAGGAGAATGACATGTGAAGACACCCGCCGTTCCGCATTTTCATCATAATGTCATGAAATGCAAATATTATACCAACAAGCGCCGTTTTCATGCGGTTCATCCGAACATCCCGCGCATACTGTCATTACCATGCAGCAATTTCCGGTTAGGTTTTTGCGAACGAATGGTTTTTTGCTCCATGATTT
>CAYNWJ010000458.1:1587-3553 GCA_964400815.1 uncultured bacterium | reverse complement strand
AAGCGAAAGAAGCAACAACTACAGTTGGCTCTCAGATTTTAACCGGACAGTTCTGGAAAATCTCCTGAGCAGACTGTTGAACGAGGATTCGTTCAGACGTGTGAGAAGGCGTATGGTCTCGTCGTCCGCCACGAGTTTCTCCTCTGCCCGCGCTTCCGCCTCGCCGGGGAGAACGCCCTGTTCAATGTAATAGGCGTAAAGGTCCTCGAGATCATCGGCCACTTCCTTGATTATACGATACTTCTGCGGCTGTGGCACATCAAGCCGTCTGTTCAGGTCATCGAGCACACCCGAGAAGCGTTTCATCATTTCCGTCCCTCGATTATGGTGAAGAAGCAGTCGAAAAAACGCCGGAACGCTTCCGTCCTCTCCCCGAGCGCTTTCGCCCCTTCACCGGTCAGTTCGTAGTATTTCCGCTTGCGCTTGTTCGGTTCCTTCTTCCACCGTCCCCTGACGAGACCGTCCTGTTCGAGTTTATGGAGGATGGGGTAGAGGGTGCCGTGGTTGAACGAGAACATGCCTCCGCTCATCTCCTCCACCTCCACGGCGATCTGGTAGCCGTGTCTGTCGCCGCGTGAAACGACCGCGAGGATGAGCGCTTCGTTGGCATGTTTCGCGAGCTGGGCGATTTCCAGGTTACGGTATGTCATATGTCGTCTCTCTATGTATAGATGCTCTATATATTGAAAGTCAATATAATGGGTGTTCCGCATTTTGTCAACAGGTTTCCGGTGATGGATGCTGAACGGCATTTGTTTCGCTGGATTCTGTCTGTGTGGGAAGGAAAAGTTGTATGCCGGGCGTTTTTGCATTATATTGTATAATATGGAATTATAAATTTAACATGGGGAGGGATGATGACGGTCTGGTATGCGGTTACGGGAGCTGTTATTCTGATTCTCGGCCGGAAACTGTTCTGGTTGTTCGTGGGTCTGGCGGGATTTTTTGCGGGTTTCGCGTTTATCCGGACCTATCTCGCGGTCGATTCGGATCTTCTTCTGCTGCTCGTGGGGGTCATTCTCGGCCTGGTGGGTGCAGTGCTTGCGATCGTGCTTGAACGGGTTGCGTTCGCCCTTGCCGGATTCTATGCCGGTGGATATCTGGTGCTGGCGCTTGCGGAACCGTTCGGATATGGCAGTGTGAATCCGGCGCTCTTTTTCATCGGGGGCATTGTAGCCGCCGCATTCGCCTGGGTGTTCATGGACTGGGCGATCATCGTGCTGTCGAGTCTCGCCGGAGCGGGCATGATCGTGATGTCATTCGCGGGCTCGCCCGGAGCAAGCCTGGTCGCTTTTGCCGCCCTTGCCGCCTTCGGCATCCTTGTTCAGGGAGGGCTGTATCGGGCATCGAAAGAGCCTGCCGGCCGGGATGTGCCCCAATAACGAAACATTATCGGCCGCCGTATCGACGGCTCATCGTTGTGTTGCCGATTTGACTGTAAACTTTTCGATCTTCCACCCATCGCCGGTCCACCCGAGAAACGACTCGATATACGCCACATCGTCCACGTTCGCGAATCCGTTTACTGCCTGGACCACCCGGAGTTCCCACACGCCGTCGCCGTCACCGTCCACCGCTTCGATGAGACCGTACCCGCCGCCCCAGAGTTCGACATCCCTGAGAAGTGAGCCGGCGGCATCGTAGACGCCGTTTTCACGATAGAAACTCCTGCGCTCAGACAGGTCGATACGATATTCCTCGCCGGTGTCCCGGATGACGAGACGCGCCCTGAAGCCGTCTTCCAGCCTCCCCCCGAAGGCGGGCGGATGGTTTGTTTGGGCATTGAATATCAAACGGGGGCCGTTGTCCGCCCATGTATACACGAGGCCGTTCTGCATGCCGCCGCTGCCGCCTGTGGCCGCGACCACGAGGATGTCCTCGAACCCGTCTCCGGTAAAATCGGCGGTGAGGAGCGAGGGCTCATACCCCGCGCCGCCATTGCGCGGCGTCTGAACGGTTGCGCCGT
>CAYNWJ010000458.1:0-1577 GCA_964400815.1 uncultured bacterium | reverse complement strand
AGGAATGCCGCTCCCGCATCGAAGGGTTCGCCGAACAGCGATACGGTCACGACTTCACGCTCCGGGATGATATGCGCCTTGACTGCCGCCACCGGTTTCGCCGTTTCGGGAATCGCCCCTGTGCCTGTATGGGCGCCCCGCTCGCTGTGCATGTCACCCGCCGCACACGCCGCCGTGACGATGAGCGCCGCGGCCAGGCAAGCGTTGAATTTCCCCATGTTCATCCCCTCATTGCGGGAAACCTTGCACACAGACCCCACAGGCCGGTCACTGGACGGTTTCCGCCAGCGCCTCCATGATCAGCACACCGACCGCCGCTCCCGGATCGTCCTTCCCGATGGAATCGTCGCCATAATAGGACGGGCGGCCGAATTTCGCCTTCATGTTCCCGGCCTTCGCCGCGCCGCTCACGGCCGCCTCCAGGGCTGAGGCCACGCACTCCCCGAGAGAACGCCCCTGTTTCGCGCAGGTTTCAAGAGCCGCGGCGGCCGGAGCCAGGACATCCACGATGGTCTTGTCGCCGGGCTGCGCCTTGCCACGCTCCATGATGCCTTCATTGAACGCCGAAATCATCACGGCGCAGTTTTCGGCCGAAAGCTCCGTTTTTCCCGCAAGGGCCTTTCCCGCTTTCATGAAACCCGTGGCCACGAGGGTGCCCATGGTCGAGGGGGCGGTCTTCGCGATGGTCATGCCGGTCTTCATGAGGATGCGGCCGATGTCATCCTCGTCCATATCCTTCAGTTCGTCCCGCGCGGCCCCGAAACCGCGTGTCATGGTGAGACCCAGGTCGCCGTCACCCAGGGCGGAATCAAGCTCGATGAGCCGTTCGCGGGCGGCATGGACTTTCCGCGACATCAGTTCGATGCACGTCCTGATGTCATCTGCTGTCAATTGTTCTTTGGTCATTGGGAACTCCTGTCCTTCACCATGTCACTCTTGCACGAAAAAGGGTGTTTGCGCCGGTTGCCTGATGAGATCGGAGAGTTCATCGTCCATCCTGAGTACGGTGATCGAGGCGCCGGCCATTTCCATTGACGTTGCGAACTCACCCACATGGGGCCGGACGATCCTGATATCCCTTTCCGCCAGCAGGGCATGGGCCTTGCGGTACATGATGTACAGTTCCTCGAGCGGAGTGGCGCCGAGACCGTTGACGAGGATCGAGACCTCGGTACCCGCCTCCATGGGCATGTCGTCGAGAATCGCCATGAGCATCTCGTCCACGACTTCGTCCGCCGTCCTGCGCGGGCCCTTGCGGATACCCGGCTCGCCGTGGATGCCCATGCCGATCTCCATGCCGCCCTCGCTGATGGAGAATGTCGGTTTGCCAACCTCGGGAATCGTGCACGCCGAAAGCGCGACTCCCATCGAGCGGACATTGTCCCGGGCTTTTTCAGCGACCCGCTTCACCTCGTCGAGGTCCGCCATTCCGGCGGCTTTCGCCCCTGCGGCCTTGTAGACATAGAACAGGCCGCCAACGCCCCGGCGACGGTGTTCCTCCCCTTTCGGGGCGGATGCCACATCATCGTGGACGATGACCTGTTCCACACGGACGCCGTCCATGTCGGCCATGTCCT
>CAYNWJ010000457.1:0-3589 GCA_964400815.1 uncultured bacterium | reverse complement strand
AATCGCGGGCGCTTCGTTCTGTACGCGCCGGACGGCAAACAGGCCTTCGGCAGCCTCGAAGAGGCAAAGGCCGCCGCCCTCGAAAGATGCAGGGACCTCTCGTCAGGCTATGCCGCGCGCATGGGGTACGACCGCTTCCATCTCGACATTCACGTCCGCGACAGGAGCGCACCCACATCCTTCGAGACCGAGCTTTACATTGACACCTCGGTCATCGCGACCATGCGGTTTTGAAAAGATGGCGCACATGGCGTGTCATGAAAAAAACCGGAGTACGGTCGATACCGCACTCCGGTTTTCACTGTCAGGCTGATCCTGCTGCTCAGGCCCTCGCCCCTTCGCTTCCCCTGATGAGGGGGACGTCGGCGTATTCACAGAGCTCGGCGAGGATGGTCTTCAAACGTTTTTTGCACCCCTCGGCGCGGGCCTTGTCGGCGTCGGTGAGGGCGGACTTGGGCGGCCCCATCTTGAAGCCCCTGACCTCCATGGCCGCCTTGAATCCCAGCGGGAAAGGCACGCTGAACATGGTGCGGATTGAGAGGCAGATGGCGTACTGGAGGTTCCGCGCGGTGTTGTAGTCTCCGGAGAGGGTGGCGTTGTATATCTTCACGAGGATCTCGGGGAAGATCGTGGCTGTGCCGACCATGGCGCCCTTGCCGCCCAGCATGGTGGAGGTGAAGACATTCTCCTCACGGCCGGAGAGGATGTTGATGTCCGAGCCGATGAGCCGCACCTTGTCCATGAAATGGATCATGTCCACGAGACTGCCGGAGGAGTCCTTCATGGCCACCACGTTGGGGATGGTCGAGACACGCTTGACCAGGTCATAGGACAGCGGCGTCGAGAAGAGCGGGATGTTGTACATGACGATGGAGAGGTCCGGCACGGCCTCGGCGAGCATTTCGTAGTGGCGCTCGATCATTTCCTGGGTGACCGTGTAGTAATAGGGAGGAGAGCAGACGATGGCGTGGCAGCCGACCTCCCGGGCGTACTTGGCGAGCTCGATGGACTTTTCTATATGGCTGGCAGTCACTCCCGCCAGCACCGGAACGCGTCCACGCGCCGCCTTCATCACCACATCCATCAACTGACAGGTCTGCGCGGTCTCCATGTGAACGAACTCGCCCACGCTCGAAACGGTGAAGAGCATCTTGCAGCCGCTGTCGATGCAGAAATCGACTATCTCGCCCTGCACATCCGCGTTGATCTGGCCGCTTTCATCGAACGCCGTCAGCATTGCCGGTGCGATGCCTTCCGGTTTATAGAACATGCTCGCTCCTCCTGGAATGTATGCCGTAATGGAATCGTGTATGCCGTACGAAGAAATCCATCATTCTCAAGGTTGGAAAATAGCTTTCAGCGGGCATAAAGTCAAGTCTCTTCGCGGACAATTTTCTCGACTCGAGTCAGGTAAAACGCCATTTTTCACATTCGAAGGAGGTCTTGTATGCCGAAAAAGGTACAAAAAAAATCGACGCCGTCGAAAAAAATGAAAAAAGCCGATGTCGATCTTTCCAAAAACGTAAAATATTATTATTTTGCCGTCGCTTTCATCATTTTGGGGTATATCGTCCTTTCCATCGGCGGAGCGAACAGTTTCACATCCCTGACACTGGGACCCATACTGCTCGTCATCGGGTATCTCGCCGCCATCCCGCTCGCCCTGCTCGCCGGTGTCGGAACTAAAAGGCCGCCGGACACCCTCCGGGACGAATGAACGCCCCGCATCTGAACCCCGCCTGAACCGCATTCCCCGTGGGCGATTAGCTCAGCTGGTTAGAGTGCCTCCCTTACAAGGAGGAAGTCGCTGGTTCGATTCCAGCATCGCCCACCATTACCAATATTTAATAAGATTCTCAACACCCATTGTTTGTTTATGATTCTTTGCCCGGGTGTCCAGCACACAGGAACAGCCAATGCGCATGGCAGTCTCCGGAAGTCACGGTGTCGGAAAAACGACCCTGGGAGAAGATCTGGCCGACAGGTTGCCGGGTTTCGAACTCGTTCCCGAGCCATACCTCCTTATGGAAGAGGAAGGGTCGCTATTCGCGAATCCGCCATCTCTCGAAGACTTCGAAATGCAGCTCGAACGCTCGGTTTTCTGTATTCTTGACTCCGGAGCCGATGTCGTGTTCGACCGTTGTCCGCTGGATATTCTGGGCTATATCGCCGCCCATCGGGACGCCTGCATGTTCCGGATCGGGGACTGGCTGCCGCCTATCCGTGAGTCAGTCGGCCTGCTCGACCTGATCATCTTCGTGCCGGTGGAGGTCCCGGATCGGATTGATGCGCCGTGCGGGGACCCTGGCCTGCGGGAAGAGATCGACGCGATCCTTCGGGAGATCATCGTCGATGATGCCTACGGGCTGGGATTCGATGTCATCACCGTTTCGGGACCGTTTGAAGGCCGCGTACGGCAGGTCCTCGGGCATCTCGGGTGAAGGACTCCGGCGAAATCCGCCACTATCACTTGAAATTCTTCTCGCAATGGTATATACTGAACACCTGACGAAAAAATCGATCCACATCACTTATATTCCCCGCACAGGAGCGAACCATGAAGGATTTCAGATTCGCCTGGAAACTCGGGATCATCGCGACTCTAAGCATTCTTTTCGAATATGTGTCCGGTGCGGTCACCATTCCGCTGTATATCATCATCGGACCCGGAGGAGGGTCCACCTATTTTGCGCTCGGTACTGCGATCTCCATCCTGGCAGTGATATTCCTGCTCCGCACCTGGCAGCTGCGCATGAGTCGCGGTGAGTCGTTCTGGCTCACAAGTCTGTCGATCTTTACGCCGATAGTGGCGTTTTTCGTTTTGATGCTCTTGTCATTTGTCCCGCTTTTTTTCAGCCGCAGCGCGCCGGAATGGATTATCGTCATCATCACCCTCCCGGCCGGACTGTTCGCTTGTCTTCTGTTCGAGGACATCGGCGCGCTCGCGAAAAACGGTGATCTTCAACTACCGGGAGGGAGAGCGTTGATCTTGCCGGCGGGCTTTATCATCCTCTTCCTGGCGGCGGGTGCGGCGGACCCGATTCTTTCGGGCGGAGAGTTCGTGAGAAAGTATATCGATTATGTGCTGTTGAAGCAGATCACCCTCTGCCTGATCTGGATGTGGTGGTTCGCCGGTGCAGGAGGGAGCACGCGGGATGCGGTGCCCGGTCTCGCCGCCTGGACGGGCTACCGGTTTTTCGAGATCGTGCGGACAAGGGCCCTGACCGTCATCAACGCCAGGCGCTTCCCGGGTGAACCGGTCTGTTTCGACAATGGAAAATTCCCCGTCCCCGACACGCGTTTCTTCGACATGGATAAGCTCGCGCCACAGTTCGCAGCCATGCTGGGCGTGGCCCTGCTTTCGTGGCTTCTCTACCGCCTGTGGACAATGGTGAGGCACGGTCCCGGTTCCAGAATTGTAGATTCCTGATCTGTCAGACACACAATTTATTCGGTTTACAGTTCACCGTGTTGGATTTTTCCGGGCTGGTGGAACGATAAAAAACCCGGCGGGCCGCACCGGGTTTTTTCAGTTCGTGCGCCCGGCAGGGCGCACCTACTTGGAGGTGTAAGTCCTCTACAGGCCCGA
>CAYNWJ010000456.1:2368-3597 GCA_964400815.1 uncultured bacterium | reverse complement strand
CCTCCTTGCCCGTGCCGCTTTCTCCGGTGATGAGGATGGTGCTCTCCGTTTTCGCCACCCGTTCGATGAACTGCTTGACCTCCGACACCTGGCTGGAGACGCCCACGATGGAATCGAGACCGTCCATTCTGCACATATCCTGCCTGAGACGGGTGTTTTCCCTGATGAGTTCCTCCATCTTGATGGAGCGGTTGATGTAGTTGAGGAGTTCCTGTTTCTTGAATGGTTTCTCTATGAAGAAGGACGCGCCCAGGTTCAGAGCGTCGATGGCCTCCTCCTTGGTGGCATAGGCGGTCATGACGATGATGGGAATGCCCGGCCCTGTATCGCTCAGGTGTTTGATCAGCTCGATTCCGCCCGTTCCGGGCATCTTGAGATCCGTGAGCAGCAGATCGAACGATGCGTCCCTGAGCCGTTCGATCGCCTCCCCGCCGTCGGCGGCGGTCTCCACCAGGAATCCTTCCTTTTCCAGCATGATCTCGAGGGTGTCGCGCATGCTCTGTTCGTCGTCTGCGACGAGTATCCGTTTCGTCATGATGCCTCCCCGGCCGCTTTCATGTCGAGAATGATTTCGGCCCCCCCAATCTGTGCATTGCGTGCGAAAACCCGGCCGCCGTTTGAAATCATGATCTTCCTCACGAGGGCGAGGCCCAGGCCTGTGCCGCTCTCCTTCGTTGAATAGAACGGCTCGAACACCGACTCTATGCTCCCATCCCCGAATCCGGGGCCCGAATCAGATACGATCACGCGCACATACTCCCCTTCCGACGAGGGGGGCATCTCCTCGACCGAGACCCGGATCGTGCCGTCCCCTCCGACGGCGTCGAGGCTGTTGATGAGCAGATTCAGAAGGAGCTGACGGAGCTGGTCGGTGTCGAAACACACACCCGTATGTTCCGGTACGTAGTTTTCCATGACCACATCCTCCGTCTTTCTGGGATCGTTTCCGGCGAGGAGGATCACCTCCCCCGCGAGCGTGTGCAGATCGACCGGCGCGATGTCGGGCTGCTTCATGCGGGCGAAATGGAGGAAATCCGTGCTGATGCGCTGGAGCCGCGCCGATTCCTTTTCGATGACAGCGAGCAGCCGCGCGTCGTGATCGTCCTTGACCTCGATATGCTCGGACAGCATTTCGACGGCGTTGCAGATCGAGGCGAGGGGATTCCTGATTTCATGGGCGATCGCCGCGGAAAGTCCGCCGATCGCCGCCATGCGCTCGTTCTGCCGGA
>CAYNWJ010000456.1:0-2358 GCA_964400815.1 uncultured bacterium | reverse complement strand
TCGAGCGCACCATCGACGCCTGCGGCTTCGGCCAGACCGGCGACCTGTCCACCGAACGGGTTGAACACTACCTGCAAACCCTGCGCGACGAAGGCAAGAGCGCCCGCACCAGCAACGCCTATGCCGGCGCCATGCGCTCGTTCTGCCGGAGCATCTCCTGGAGTTTCTTCTTCTCGGTGAGGTCCTGGAAATTGACGATGGCGCCGCGGCGGCCGCCTTCGGTGCCGTACAGGGGCATGGCGCTCAGGCCGAGGGGAACCGCCGCTCCGTTCCGGTCGGTCACCTCGATTTCCCGCTCGAAGACGGGAGAGGGATTGTCGAGCTGTTCCCTCAGCACTTCGCACAGCGACAGTGCGCGCCCGGAGAACACCGCTTCGCAGGTGTTGCCCACGGCCATGACACGGTCGATGTCGAGTATGGTCTCCGCCACGCTGTTCATGTAGATGATGCGTCCGCCGGAATCGAGGGTTATGAGACCGTTGGTCATGCTCTGGAGAATGTCCCAGGTATCGAGCTTCGCCTCCTTGAGAAGCTTGAGGGCATGGGAAAGGGCGGTGTCCTTGCCGCGCACCTTCTCGGCGAAATAGCTGGATATCAGGGCGATCTCGTACATGAGGACGCTATAGAGGACCGCCTGCAGGAAGACGTTCTCGATGAGGTTTGCGGGGACCAGCGGGCCGAAAATGAAGATGTCGATCACATAGAAAATCACCGCCTGGGTCGTGAAGATGACCGTCGTCAGACGGCCGAAGAACAGTGATGCGCACATGATGGAAAGGAAATAGAACCCCACGAACGAGGAGTCATAGCCCCCGGTGTAATGGATGATGACGGTGATGATGAAGATGTCGAAGGCGATCTGGGTCGCCATCAGGGGACGGGATATGCCGGAAACGACATGGGCGAGCCAGTAGAGAAGCGTCAGGATATAGGTGCCGATCACCACGGCGGCTATGGGGGTGCGGAGGAGGACGCCGGCCGGCAGGATCAGCAGGGCCACACCGAGGGTGGCGGTCACGATGGCCGGCCGGAGGATGAGCATCCAGCGCGCTATGGTCCAGTCGCTCGGAGTCATGGCCCGTGTGCGGCGTTTGTTCATTCGGAAGAGCCTCCGTTTGCAGGGGTCCGTGTTGCCTGCGGGTCATCCGTTACGGCGGTCGTCGATCCTGATCGAGGTCACCACGCGGCGGACACGGTCCGAGAACATGCACTCGTGCAGCCGTGCGGCCAGCGTGAAGAGCTCGGCGGGCGCCCCCTCGACGATCGTGCCCATGACGGTTATCTCGTAGGTCAGACCGCAGTTGTCGAGTATTCCGAAAATGGCCGAAACCTCCCGCGAGACACTCGCGCCGTCCGTTCCCAGGGGATAGACCGCGATCACCATGCGCGCGCGGGGGCCGGCGCCCGAATCGATCTCAGGGTTCATTCCCCGTTCCTCTTTTCGTATTCCGCACGCAGGCGCGCGGTGTATTTGTCGATCTCTCCACAGAGCTTGTGGATGACCGCCACATCCCTGCGCTCCAGTCCGGTCCGCGAAAAGACCCGCCGCAGGGATTTCATGTAGTTGTCGCCGTCGTTCCACTGCCTGAAACCCAGAAGGGTCAGCGACTCCTCCAGGTGCCCGTACATGAGCGACAGGTCCTCCGCCGTGGCCAGGTCCGGCGCACGGTCCACATCGACGAGTTCGGCCCTGAAAAGTTCATAAGCCATGACCATGACCGCCTGCGAGAGGTTCAGGGACGGCTGCTTCTGGGAGGAGGGTATCGACACGAGAAGCTGGCATGCCTTCAGTTCGTCGTTGGACAGCCCCTTGTCCTCACGGCCGAAAAGGATGGAGACCGGGCCCCCCGATGCGGCTGAGAGTATGTCCCTGACCGCGGCGGCGGGGTGTTCCATGGGGGTCCCCCGGCGTTTGCGGCGCGAGGTCCCCGCCACGAGAATCGAATCGGAAACCGCCTCCGCGAGGGTATCGGTGACACGGGCGCCGTCCAGGATGTCCTCGCTGCCATGGGCCATGTACCGCGCCTGGGGATGGTTTCTGAACCAGGGGTTCACGAGCACGAGGCGCGAGAGGCCCATGTTCTTCATGGCCCGCGCCGCCGCGCCCACATTGCCGGGAACCTGCGGTTCGACCAGGACGATGCGTATGGTGTCGAGAATGCTCCGTTTGCTTTTCATGAACGAAAAATAAGGCGGGAAGGAGCGGCGGGCAAGGGAATAGCGTGCACCGGCAATCCCCCGTTCATACTGACATACGCGTGGCGGCAGTTTTCGAATGGGATGTGATCCCGGTCGGAAAGCTGAGAACTCATCCCCCGGCCCCTTCTCTTAAGTCTTTAAGAGATACTATGGTATAGG
>CAYNWJ010000455.1:0-3628 GCA_964400815.1 uncultured bacterium | reverse complement strand
CAGGTTCAGAAACTGAAAAACCTCGAATTATTTATTTCAGCCGAAAAACGGGGGGGTGCTTCCCGTGGATTCCCCTTGACATATCCGCTGTTGTGAGCTATTGATTCAATGGTTTGTCACGTCGGTTCGAGCGGAGAAACAACACAATGAAAAAACAGCGGTTTCATTATTCCTGGACCGTGCTTGCCATGAGTACGATGGTGGTGTTCGGTTCGCTCGGGCTGGCCCGCTTCGGCTACACCCTCGTGCTGCCGTCCATGCAGACTGCCCTCGGCATCGAGAACGCGCAGGCGGGCGCCCTCGCCTCTGCAAATCTGATCGGGTATCTGGCGTTGTCGCTGATCGGCGGCGCGCTCGCGTCACGGTTCGGGCCGCGCGTGGTCATCACCGGAGGCCTGGGGCTTGCCGGGGTGAGCCTTCTGCTGACAGGAACGGTGGAGACATTCGCCGCGGCGTTTGTTTGGCGGGCGGCCGCCGGTATCGGCAGCGGGGCGAGCAATGTCCCGGTCATGGGCCTCGTTTCGTCATGGTTCGGGATCAGGCGGCGCGGATTCGCGGCGGGGATCGCGGTCACCGGATCCTCGATAGCCCTGATCGTGCTCGGGCCCTTGGTGCCGGCGCTTCTGGACGCATACGGGGACAACGGCTGGCGGGTGTGCTGGTATGTTTATGGAGCGGCGACCCTGATCCTCGCGGCGGCCGCGCGGCTGGTGCTCAGGAACAGCCCGGACGAGCTGGACATCGAGGCCTTCGGGGTCACTGCCGACGATCCCCCGAGACAGACGGGGACAGCTCTCCACTGGGGACTCGTCTACCGTTCGGGACGGGTGTGGGTGCTGGGGCTCGTCTATGTCGCCTTCGGCTTCTCATATATCATCTACATGACCTTCTTCTTCAAGCATCTGATCGCCCAGGGAGGATATTCCCGGGAATCCGCGGGAGGTCTGTTCATGCTCGTGGGATGGCTGAGCCTCTTCTGCGGGCTCGTGTGGGGGGCCATATCGGACCATATCGGCAGGAAACGGACCCTCATGCTTGTGTATCTCCTCCAGGCGGCCTCCTTCAGTCTTTTCGCCCTCTGGCAGTCAAGCGCGGGGTATACGGTTTCCGCCGTGCTCTTCGGCCTCACCGCCTGGAGCATCCCGGCCATCATGGCTGCCACCTGCGGCGATGTACTGGGTCCGAGGCTGGCGCCGGCCGCACTCGGATTCATAACCCTCTTCTTCGGCGTCGGACAGGCCCTGGGGCCCAGTGTGGCGGGAGTCATGGCGGATACGACGGGATCGTTCGACAGTGCGTTCCTGCTTGCGGGAGGCGTGGCCCTCCTGGGGGCGTTCGGCGCGCTGATGATACGGGACAGCAACAGGCGGGGTGTATCAGGATGAATGAAACGGCCGCCATAATCCGGCCGCTCACAGCGGTTGGGGCCGAACCGTGAGGGCGTACAAGCTGTTGAGAGAAAAAACGGCCTTGAGGAGCGCTGCCGTCAAACCACCGTTACTCCTTCGGCCTCGATCCTTCACACCGGGAGTGTGAGCGTTCAATCATCGACCGCCTCGATGAGACCGGAGCCCTCGTTGCGCGGCGAGTTGACCCGTGTGGAGACGGGGCGGACAGTCAGAAATGACGGCTCGACGGGGGAAAACAGCCGTTCGAGATGTTCCATGTCCCGGCTGCCGGTGTCGAGCCAGAGATCGTAATCATCGGGCGTCACGATGACCGGCATGCGATTGTGGATTGGTTCCATCAGTTCGTTCGGTCCGGTCGTGAGGATCGTGCAGGACTCGACCGTTCCGTCCCCGCCGTCCCAGCGTTCCCACAGGCCTGCGAAGGACATGAGATCGTCCCCGGCCGGCGCGAAGAAATAGGGCTGTTTCGCGTCTCCTCTCCGTTTCCATTCATAAAAACCGCTCGCAGGTATCAGGCAGCGCCGCGACCGGAATGCGGCCCTGAACGCCGGTTTCTCCGCCGCTGTTTCCGACCGGGCGTTGATGAGTCTGGCGCCGATCTTCATGTCCTTCGCCCAGGAGGGGACAAGACCCCAGCGGCGCATGACGAGGTTCCGGGGCGATCCCGGTTCGTCCCGTGACACCGTCGCCACATCCTGGCTGGGGGCGATATTGTACCGTGGAGGGATATCGGGAACGTCATCGAGACTGAAATGCCCGGCCAGGCTTTTGGCGGGCGGACCGAGGGCGAATCGACCGCACATGACATATCCTTTCGGTGGTCATCGAAATGAAACATGAATCGCTGAACCTGCGATGTTGACCGTATCCACAGTATCGCATGTCTCCCCGCCCGGCGCAAGCCGAACCGTGGGGCGGGCCGGCAGGAATGTGATCTGTGGCACAGAATTTGCGAAATTAATCGTGTATACTTGCAATCGATGGCCCGAAACGCACACGAACGGTAAATATTTCGCTATATTACACACCGGAAGATGTTGCGGTATGGTTGAAACAATGAACGCATGACTGATATATTTCTTTGTAAATAATATGGTTGAAAGATTGTATCACGGTAATGGACACGGAAGCCTTCATCGCGTGCGCATGGAACTTTTCATCCCGCGTCCTGACGATACGGGAACATTTTTCCCCTTCGATCGGTAAGATACGACATTTTTGAGCGTTCGGCTCGACGAACACGTGTGAAAGAGGTACGATGCCGCACACATCCTCACAGAGAAATACCATCAGAGCGGCTGACAGCGGACGGCCGAGGGTTGCATTGCTCTTTCTGCGCATCTGGGCCGCGATCCTTCTTCCGCTCTGTATCGCGGGATGCATCATTTCTTCTTCTTCCGACGGCGACGGCGGCGGCGAAAAGAAGAGCGACTCCCCCGAAATACTCTCCTTCTCCATCGCAGAGGGAGCGGTCGTGGATTCTGCCGATGTCATGATTACATGGACCGCGTCCGGTTCTCCCTCGCTGTATACATATACCCTCGACGGTGTCAGGTATCCACCGGTGGATACGACCATGGCTGTCTTTCGCGGACTCGACGAAAGCGAGCACGTTTTTTCTGTCAAGGCCATCCGCGACACCCTCGAAAGCGAAACGGCATCCGTGACATTCACCGTGGACGCCATCACCGGACCGGGCATTCTCTTCATGCCGCGCATGGTGCGGAGCCTTTCGTTCACAACCATCTATCTCGAGAATGTGCAGGACCTCATGGCGGCGCATATCGAGCTTGTGAGCCCCGGTGGAGAGGCGATTCTCAGTGAATTCGTCACGGCGGAGACCCCGCAGGGTGAAACGGCCCCGATCGTGATCGTGGACCAGACGGACACCCGGCGGCTGGTCATCGATGTCGGATTTCCGGGCAGGCCGGCGGGTGTTTCCGGCAGGCTGGCCCTGGGCAGTTTCCTCGTCCGTCCCCTGAAAGACAACGGCGCGGTCGTCGTCGATTCGCTCTCGACCGTATTCCGGGATACGGAAAATACACGTATCGACATTCAAGATTTGGATTACCTGAGGATACAGCGTTGATCAGCACATATTTCCGATATATCACCCTGTCGTTGATGGCGGCTTTTTTCGTCTTCACCTTCGTCTTCACCGGTGAGGTGCATGCAGCGCGCCTTCCCGCGTCCATCGATCTCGCCTCGCCATTGAATGC
>CAYNWJ010000454.1:2650-3631 GCA_964400815.1 uncultured bacterium | reverse complement strand
TTGGTACCACTGGTCCGGAAAGGCCATGACGAAGGATTCGAAGGTCCGCATCACCCGCGCCGACATGCCGGGCCCCTCCTCTCCCTCCGCTTGTTTCACGAGGGGTTCGATGCACAGACGGTATCCTTCGCCATTCCTGAGAAGCATGCCGAAAAGAACGGTGGTTCCGCATCTGCGGCAGAGGACATCCATGGTCCTGTCCAGACGTATGGAACCGCCGAAAGCATCGATCTGACGCGCGTTCTTTGTCCGCCAGGCATCGACCTCGTCGCATTCGGTCACCACGATCCTGCCGCGGTGCAGGGAATCGATGACATCGTTCAGCACAGTGGGCCCGTGACCGTCAATGAGTTCCACATCATGCTCCTGCGCCCGTTTCGTCAAGGAGGCGCGAAGCCGCTCGGTCTTAAATGCCACCACCATGCTGATGGGATAGCCGGCCAAATGGAACGCCAGCGGGAGGAATTCGACGGCGCCGAAATGTCCGGTCACCACCAGGACGCCGCCCGATTCGAGTGCGCGATCGATGTGATCGAGTCCCGCGAACTCCATGGACCGGCCCACCTCGCGTTTCAGACGGTCGAAATCGCGGTAGGCCATGAGCAGTTTTTCGGAATAATGGCTGAATATCCCGTCGAATGTCCTGCGGATGATGGTCCCGGCGCGGTCATCCCCCGCGAAGACCGACCTGATGTTGCGCTCTATCAGTCTTCGCTCACGGCGGTTGGCAATGGAATAATATACGAATCCGAGGACACGCAGATAACCCGTGGCCAGCCACAGGGGGGCATGCCGGAAGAACACGACATTGGGATATGCCTGCATAAACGTCGAAAGGCCCATGTCTCCTCCACGCTCGACTCATGGTTCAGGACGTTACAGCAGTTGTCAAGTGCAAAACCAGTGCCAGAAAATCAGTAAATAACACTCTCCAATCATTTGTTAAAAAACAACATGGTACGTTATTCGGCTATAATGCAA
>CAYNWJ010000454.1:0-2640 GCA_964400815.1 uncultured bacterium | reverse complement strand
AATCATACAATACGCAGAGCACCGTCCGGGCGGAAGCACTTTTTTCTTCAGGGCGAACATTTTTTCCGCCCGGCTGTCAGATGCGGGAACATCCCGTGCGGATGGGGGGGTCAAAAAGAATAGAGTCGGGAATCTTCCGTGTCGACAGCGTCCTGGTTGATCAGGTGATAGAGGTCGTCCGGCATGGACCGAATGATTTCACCGAACACCGCGGCCACATCGGGACAGAACTGTCCCCCGCTGCCCGCATTCAGCTCCTTCAGGGCATCCTTGCGTGACAGGGCGATACGATAGGGCCGGTCCGTCGTCATGGCGTCGAAGGAATCGGCGACCGCCATGATGCGGGCCTCGAGGGGAATGCCGGAGCCCGAAAGTCCTTCGGGATATCCACTGCCGTCGAAGCGCTCGTGATGACTCTTTATGTTCTTCAGCAAGGGGTTGTTGGGAAGGAGCGGCGTGATGATCCGGAGGCTGACGAGCGTGTGCCGCTGAATGGCGGCGAACTCGTCCGCGGAGAGGCGTCCGGGTTTGTTGATGATCGAGTCCGGTATTCCGATCTTTCCGATGTCGTGCATGAGCGCCATGAGCCGTATCATCTCGACATGCTCCTCATCGAGTTCCATACGCCGGGCGATGATCGTGGAATAGACGGCCACGCGATTCGAATGGCCCCGTGTATAGGCATCCTTCGCCTCGAGGGCCGAGGCCAGGGACAGGATGGAAACCACGAAGGACTGCTTCATGTTCTCCATGAGACGGGCGTTCTCGAGGGAAATGGCGATCTGATTGCAGAAATTCAGCACATAATCCACATCATCCGGCGAAAAATCGTCGAGCCCCCTGATACGTTCCGCCGCCATCACGCCGATGACCCGGTTGCGGGTGATGAGGGGAACGGCCACGAAGGATTTCGGCTTGAAGCGCCTGAGAATGATGTTTTCCTTGCGCAGATACGAATCCCTGACATCAGCCACGATCTCCGCAGCGCCGGAATTGACGACCCTGGCGAGGATATTGCTCGTTCTATCGATGGAAATGGAGTAATTCTTCAGCTCTTCGATGGCGTTCCTGTCGCCTCCCACGGTTTTGACGGGAACGAGCTCCCTTTTCTCTTCATCGATGAGCATGATGAGCGCCCGGTCGAACTGCATGATGTTCACGATCAACGACATGACCACGTCGAGGAGCCTGTCGGTATCCAGAATGGAGGCGGTCGCCTTCGAGCAGGCATCGAGGGACGTAAGCTGCTGGATTTTTTCACGCAGCTCGATATTGAGCCGTTCCACCTCGCGGTACTTCCGCTCCACGAGCATCTTTTCCCGCTCGAGCTCGGCGATGGAGTCATCGATGATGTCGCGGTTGCGGCTGAACAGGCCGAGAAGAAGGTGGAGCATGGACTTCTTCGCCCAGTGGAACTCGTATTCGCAATACTCCCCCCCCTCGAAGACACAACTGTGTTCCGTGCTCCTGGCGAAGGGCAGGTTCCATATGGAGGGAATGGCCTCGTATATGCCCCTGTTGTACAGGCAGATGTCACGGGTGGAACCGAGCCCTTCGTACCAGTGGAGGCGAATGACCGCATGGTTCCAGTCGGCCCGGACTATCTCCACCCGCTTCGTCTTGTTGAACTTGTCATTGATGGCCGGCGCCCGGATGATGGAGAAATACGGGTGTCCGAATGCCTTTATGAGGATGTTCTCGACATAGCCGAAACGGCGCTCGACAATCGACTGATGTCCGATCAGGCGCGCCACGTCCGCATTGCCGGTATATTCACGCACCCGGGCGAACATCCGGGAGCACACCTCCTGGGATATCCAGTTGTGTTCGTCCGTAAGATAGGCCTCAACATCATCGACGGTGTCGAAAAAGGGATCGAGCCCCGCAAGAAGGGAATCGAGTTTTTCCGGCAGATGACGCCTGATATAGCGTATCACGGCCCGTGAATTGAGACAACTGACATTGCGTTCCATGGTGGAATCCGCCTCGCACCCTTACATGTATAATGTATGAGGATATCAGCCAATCTAATATTGAAACGCTTGATTGCAAAGATAATTTTCCGTTACGCCCTACTGATTATTATGCATCCATGATGCATCCATGGGCTGCGGTCCTGTCAAAAACGGCTGGACCGTTCACCGTTCAGTGAATGAATCATGTGTTGTTTGCCGAACCGGTTACCCGGATTTTTATGTATTGTAAGAAGCCCTCTGAGAAGATGTGATAACACTGATGGATGATTGACCGGCTACCGTTTGAACCATGATTACTGGGATGAGAGGATCGTCAGGATTGAAATCACGGTTCAGCAATCGAAAACCGCCCGAAGCAAATCCGTTTGCCGGAAAAATAAAAAACGCTTGTGTTTTTCTTTCTTTTCATTATATTGCCCGACACGTGCGGGTGAAACGCAGGACCACCACGAGAGTGAGGAAGCATGGCCCCCGACAGAAAAAAAAGCTGGATAGCACCGATTCTCATGAGCTTCGGTTCCGACAGAGCCGACGCAGCGAACAACAGCACGAGAAACGGCATCCACTGCGCGCCACGGGCCGGAGCCAACTGTGGTGGCCAGACGAGAAACGGCATCCACTGCGCGCCACGGGCCGGAGCCAACTGCGGAGACTCAATAGCCCG
>CAYNWJ010000453.1:0-3636 GCA_964400815.1 uncultured bacterium | reverse complement strand
GAAGCGCTGCAAAAACAACAGAATACCAAAGACCTTCATCGCGGGGGTGAGTTTTTGCTGCAACGAACAATAGTCATATTGGAATCGTTCTCCGGACAGTTATGGCCGGGGCCGAAAAAAGCAAGCCCGCCGTGGAAAGACGGGCCTGCGATATGATTTCCATGACGCGGTGCGTCTTTCAGCCGAACATCCTGATCCCCTGGTACACCGTAACGAACAGCGCGAACAGGAAGGTGATCGCCAGGATGATGTTACGGACGGGCGACGCGGTATGCTCGCCCACGTATTTCCTCCGGTTGATGAAGAAGAAGAGGATGCCGATGGCGATGGGCGTGAGGACCAGGTTGCCCGCCATGGCCAGGATGTTCTTGATCAGCGCGGGAAGCTGCCAGAAGGGCGAGAGGACTGCGGGAACGGCGATCCAGAGGCCGAGCAGCACGCGGAATTTCTTGTTCTCCTCGGTGTATTTCCAGTCCAGGCCCATGATGTCGAGGCAGAAATAAACCATGAGCATCGCCACCGAGACCAGCGTGGTGAATCCCGCGACCAGAAGACCGAGAGAGAATATGGGAGGCGCGATGAACTTGAGGCCGGCGGGAAGCGCTGGCGCGATCACATTTCCTGCGTCGAACACGCGGTCGATCTGGGAATAGTGGGTGATCTGGCCCTCGATCACGGTGGTGTCGGTATAGAAATCGTGCAGGGCTGTTGCGCCGGCGACCACGACCACCACGGAGAAGAGACCCCAGATGACGCCGAAGTTGATGATGTTCTTGCGGAAGGTGGCCTTCACATCCGCGGCGGTGAAATCGGCGTTGCTGGTGAAATAGCCGAAGGACAGGAACACGGAGGCCGGAAGCGCCTGCCCCGCGATGCCCATGAGCTGGGTGAATGCGCCGCGCGGCGGCATCTCCATTCCCACCACCGGCAGATCGGCCGGAAGCGAGGGGATGAGTCCCTTGAGAAGCCTGACCCACGTGGAGGGCTGCATCAGGCCCTTGATGGCGACCACGATGAAGCACAACAGGATCAGCATGAGAAGCCAGGTCATGGTCTTCACCAGCCGCTTGAAGCCGCCGAAGAGCACGATCATGAGGGTGATGATTGTCAGCACGATCGTGGAAATGATGATGCCCGATGTCGCGGCGCCGCCCTCGGGCATGCGCTGGCCCGCGATGCCATAGGCGCCCGCCACCATCACCGACATCTGGCCCATGTTCACGATGATGTTCAAAAGAAATGTGGGGATGAACATGAACCACGCCAGCGCCGGATTGAGCTCGGTCTTGATCATGCTCATCATGCCACGGCCGCTGATGTTGCCGATGCGCGAGGCGCTGTCGTTGGCGATGATCACCATGGGAATGACATAGAGCGCCACCCACAAGAGATCGAAGCCGAACCAGCAGCCCGCCATGAGTCTCGTCGAGACCGCTCCCGCTCCGATCATGCCCGCGGCCATGATCGCCGCCGGGCCGATGACATCCTTGAAGAAACGGGTTACGGGATTGTCAGATAATGAGTTCGCCATGGTTGTTCGTTCTCCTCCCGTCGTTCGAGGGAAAGCGGTTTATGGTATGTGAATGATATCTGTTCATCGCCGCGCCGTCTCATGCGGCGGTCGCGGACACGCACGGACGTTCTTTTTAGTGTAACTGATAAAACAGGCTGTGTCAATGAATTTCGTCCAGCGGGAAAGGTCCCGACTCCGGTTCCTTCCTGACTGAAACATGGTTCAGCCGGACGGTTCGCCTGTGACCCGGTATATCACCCCGAAACGATTGTAATACACGCGCTCCAGTCCCGGGTGCTCCACGCCGAGGTTCAGGAGGTCGCGCGCTCCGGGGCGGCTCCCGGCCTCGATGCCGGTATAGAGCACATAATCGACGCCGTTTTCACGGCAATATTCCACCAGTTCGGACACGCTCCCGGCCTCCACCGGGAACATGCGCGCCTCCAGTTCCGCGAAATAGGCCACATGGGGTTTGCGGCCGATGATGACCTTCGAATGGTCGGGCTCCACCCTGCCGAGGGCCTGTCCCAGGTCGCGGAGCGATTCGAGGTACTCGGGCGGATGAACGATCTCGGCATACACCTGCCGCGCCGACGACACCCCCGAAACGAGGGTGACAACGGCGAAGAGAACCGCGGGAACGATGGCCGCGGCGCCGGCGAGATTACGCGCGCGCTCCGAGGTGAAGGGCCATACGGCGAAGGGGAGATACACGGTGAGAAGAAAGAGCGAGAACCGCACGTTGTAGAATACGATGGTAAGGATCAGGAAATAGAACGCCCCGAAGGCCAGAAACAGCCACTTCCGTTTCCCCGCCCCGGAGAAGGGCGCCGCCAGAAGACCGAGCACCACGAATATTCCCGTCTTCCAGCCCACGAGATCACGCATGTCGGCCATGAAATGGGAAGCGGCGTTTTCGATGGTGTGCCGGGCAAAATAGACGGGATCGTAGAGGATGATGTCGCCCATGCCGGTAAAATCCTTCGGAAGGGCATCCGTCCAGTTCTCGTAGGTCACCCCTTCCTTCCCGGAACCGTAATATTCGAGCATGACGTTGATGTAGTTGTCGTTGTGCACGGGGTTGCCGGTGGCGAGGAAGTTGGGGACGAACCACGGCAACCCGACTGCGATGAACACCCCCAGCCACAGGCCCGCCCGCCGAAGACGCTCCCGCGCGGTGAATGAACCGCCCAGGGCGAGCCAGACCATCGCGCCCATGGCGGTGAATGCGCCGTTGTACCGGGTGAGGAATGCCAGAAGCGAGAACACCGCGGAAAGCACCAGGTCACGGCGTCCGTCCCCCCGGAAAACGAAATACATGGCCGCGGCGCTCAGCGCCATGAACAGCATCGGAACCGGCCTGGTAGGTGTGGCTCATGAACACGTAATTGCAGGCGATGGCGATCGAGGCGAGGAGGGCGGTGGTGGTGTTGAACACGGCGGCGAAGAGGCGGTTGACGATAAACAGATAGACCGAGGCGCTCAGCAGGTTCACAATGAGACCGGCCCGGAAAAAATCACGGGCGATGACGGTGAATACGGCGAGCACCACGGAATAGACTGGTCCCTTGGCGCCGTAATTGTGCGGCGAGAATTCACCCGCCAGCAGCTTCCTCGCCTGGGGAACGAGCTCGACATAGAAATCGGTCTCGACGCCCATGCCCCCGATATGGTGGTGACGGAGGGTTATCCATGCCATGACGAGACCGTACAGAAGGGCGATGGCCGCGGGCACGATCATCCCCGCATGTTCCAGTCCGTTTTCCAGGCGAGCCATCAACGGCCGGCGTGCCGGGGGGGTCTTTTCCGCCTTTGTTCTTTTTTTGCCTTTTCGGGCGGCCATTCCGGGCCTTTCGATAAGCGAATACGGGTGTGGGAACGTCCTGCGCCGCGAAGGTGGAGCCGGCGTTCTCCCAAAAGTAGCATATATTGCGGGTGCTGTCAAGCATGGCATGGAGAATGTGACATCCCGGGCAGGATGGTCCGGCGGGTCAATCGTCCGCGCCCGCGCCGGAGATCACACAACCGTGACCGGTGTTGAGCGAACCGGGAGCATTCTTCGAATGGCCTTTAAAAGCCTTGTGAAGAACTTAGTCTGTCACCACGTCGCAACACTGGCTATT
>CAYNWJ010000452.1:0-3656 GCA_964400815.1 uncultured bacterium | reverse complement strand
ATATACCATGCACTTGGAGAAGCCCGACATCGCCGACGCCTTCTGAAAAGGTCGCGGCAGACGGCAGGCCCGAGCGCCCGCAAACTCCGGGACCGGCGTTGTCTCACTCCAGGCTCTCCATCACCCAGCTCAGGCTCCCCGAAGGCCGGTATTCCCAGCCGTACTTGCGCCAGGGAGAGACACGGTAGGCGGCGCGGCCGTTTTCGGGACCGTCCGGGCGAATCCAGTGACGGACGCCCGCGCGGTAGGTGGCGAAGAGCCTGCGGGCGAGATCGGCATACGGCTCCGGGTCCCCGCCGGTCAGACTGGTGAAATATGCGGCCCACGCCACGGCGCCCGCGATCTCGAGCGAATGCTCCGATGTGTGGCCCGAGCGCATCTCGCTGGAACCGTCGGCCCGCACCATGTAGTCGCAGTACCACAGGGGTTCGCCGCTGTAGGCGTGCATGGCGTCGCGTTTGCAGGCGGCGTTCTCGAATGTCCCCGTGCGGCCGATGAACCGTGCGATCCTCTCGTCACCGGCCACCGCGTACGCCCGCACCATGGCATCCACCGTAAGCACCGTCATCCAGCTCGATGCCACCAGCCGCCGTTCCTCCCCGTCACCATGCTGCCCGCCATAGTGCCACAGCGCGCCGTCCACCCGGTCTTCCGGCAGCGCCCCGCCTGCGCCGTCCTGATGCCATATGAAATCGTTGTACTGGCGGATGATATTCCGACGGTAGTCGTCCTTTCCGGTGATCTCGAAGGCGACGGTGTTGGCCAGCAGGCGTAGCGCCGTGTGCCGCTCGGTCCAGAAATCGAGGGAGGGGTCCCAGCGTGTGGGCTCGTCATTCATTTCGTGGGCCGACACCACCCATTCCACCGGTTCCGCCATGGTGTCGTCGCCGGTGAGCCACCAGGCATAGGCGAGGCATTCGTTATAGGCGTACATGGCGCCGTTGCCGGACGGATACCCCTCGGTTTCCGGTGTCTTGAGCCTGAACAGGCCGGTGAAGCGCTCGGGGCGCACGGTGTCGTCATGGAGGAGCGAGCGATAGTACTGCGTGTTGCGGACGGCCTCGCGGAGGGCGCGGACATTCCCGCTCCTGAGATAGAGCATGAACATCGCCGATGCCCGGTCATAGAGCCAGGGCTCGTAGTGGGTTTTATAGGGACAGAGATTGTCCCGTGCTGTCCGCGGGTCTCCATCGTTGGTGATGGTGAAGAAGAAATTGTGGCGGGCGTGCTCCTCCACCGACCAGCCGGGCCAGTCACGGTCGATGTCGATGCCGGAGGGATCCTCGCGCCCCGCCGGAACATCATCGCCTAAGGGAAGCATCCGCGCCGGCCGCACAGCTCCCCGGCAGAGCAGTTCCTTCGGCGGCACGGCATATACGTCCGGCTCCCACACCCCGTCTCCGGCTTCGAACGAACCCCCGGTCACCAGATGCCAGGCGCTGCGGGGATCGGTTTTCGCCGCCCTCGTCCGCATCCGCTCCGTTCCTCCCCATGCCACGGTCACCGTTTGGGGTGAGGGGGACCGGCCTGAAAAGACATATTCGAACTGCACCAGGGCGATGCGCACGGATGCGCCGTCCACGGACGTGTCGGTGAGATGACGCCAGGGTACGGTTTGCCCGACATAAGCCGGGATCTCGCTCCCGCCGGAATCGAGCACACGGACAGTTGCAAGCCCGTCGCGGGTGATGGAGCCGCGGGTGAAGGGCATGCCGAAGGTGACGAGCACCGGCCCGCCCGCCGTCACCGCCTCCGTGGGATGAAGGGTGACAACGGAGCTGCCCCGGGGTTCCGCGGGAGCGAAGAAGGAGGGAAGGCCCCATGCCCGCGCGGAAGGGAGCGTCACGGCGGCGACAAGGGTGATGGCAAGCAGTGCGTTCATGCGATGATTCATCGATGATTCCCGCGCTCGTCCGGTGGAATTCAGGTTCAGGTTCATGATACCGAATGCGCCGGCAGCCGCCAGGGTGGGCGCATGGGCCGCGAAAGCATCCTGTTGGCCTCGTCGCCCCCGATGAAACGTTCGGCGTCCGGGTCCCACCGGAGCTTCCGCCCCAGGAGCATGGAGATGTTGGCGATGTTGCAGAGGGAGAATGAACGGTGGCCCACCTCGGGCGGCGCGGCGGTCTCCTTCCGGCTTTTCACACAGTCGAGGAAATTCTGATGATGGTCCCTCGACCGGTACAAACGCTCTGCGCCGGGCGGGAGGACCGTGGAGAGAAGGGACGGCGGATCGGCGGTGGTCTCGTTGTAGCCGATGTCGATCCAGCCTTCCGTTCCCTCGAAGCGCGCGCTGATTCTGGGCTTGGGGTGCTTGTCCACGCAGATCATCCTGACACCGTCGGCAAACTCGTATTCCACCCGCAGGTGGAGCACCGTGTCGTAGAGTCCCGTTTTCGGGTATTCGCCGCGGCCGTCCACACTCACCGGGCCCGTGCGTTCGGTGCCGTGCCCCCACTGAGCGATGTCGTTGAAATGCGTTCCCAGGTCGGTGATCATCCCGTTGCCGTAATCAAGAATGAAGCTCGGCCGCGGTTTCCATCGCAATTCCGTGTACGGCGCCCGGGGCGCGGGTCCGAGCCACATGTCGTAGTCGAAACCCTCAGGCACGGGCGCTTCCGGCTGGGGATCGCAGCCCCATCCGCTGGGCACCGAGGAATTGATGGTGTGCAGCTCCCCGATGACACCGTTCCTTACCAGTTCGCAGCCGATCCTGAAGCGGTCGATCGACCGACGGTGGCTGCCGGTCTGGAAGATACGGCCGTTGCGCCTGACCGCCTCCACGATGGCCCGGCTCTCCTCGACCGTAAGGGCCATGGGCTTTTCGCCGTAGATGTCCTTCCCCGCATCGGCGGCCATCACGCCCATGAGACCGTGCCAGTTGTCCGGCGTGGCAATCACCACGGCGTCGATGTCGGCGCGTGCGAGCACGTCACGGAAGTCGTTGTATGTTTCTATTCCCTGGTAGTTGCCCGCGCCGAACCGTTCTGCATAGGCTTCGGTTGACCGCGAAAGGGCGCGCTCGCGGCGTTCGGCATGCACGTCGCAGACGGCGGCAACCTGGGCGTCCTTCTTCCGGAGGAAATTCCCGAGGAGAAAGTTCCCCTGTCCCCCGGTGCCGATGAACCCGAGGGTGATGCGCTCCGAGGGCGGCGTTTCTTCCCCCCGGCCCGCGGCCGAAGCGGGAACGACGGCGGGGAAGGCGAGGGACGAAACCGCCAGTCCTGCGGTTTTCCCGAGAAACGCGCGGCGGTCGATATGTGCGGCTGGTCTCTTCATGGCTGTCTCCCTGATGATGAGGGTATCGGTCGGTATCATCATGATAGCCGCCGCCGGGAAAAAATACAAGGGAATACGGGAACCGGCAATCCCCCATTTTCCGGCACACACTTATGTTTCGAGGTTTTTTAGTTTCTGAACCGGGATTTTCGGGATTACGGGATGAACCACGATTGGAATCCTGTCAATCCTTGAATCCCATTAATCATGGTTCAAGCGGCGTACGGTCAATCGTCATTCCTCCCTCGTCGCCATCATCGGTAAATTGCGGTATTATCAATTGTTCAAAGAATCTTTTTGCTTATTATTTACCGGGTATCAAGTTATTACTCCGGTGACAAAATACCTTAAACATGTCTCGGGGGTTATCAGGAGCC
>CAYNWJ010000451.1:0-3668 GCA_964400815.1 uncultured bacterium | reverse complement strand
TGCAATGGCGGAGGGGTTATAGTGTCATCGGTTTACTACCTCCGAGTTCAGTCCAGGGAAGTTCAATTGTGGTATATGATTTCCTGGCTCCTGATAACCCCCGAGACATGTTTAAGGTATTTTGTCACCGGAGTAATAATAAATGGAGGATCGATGGAAATTTCGGTGGACGCGGCGGTTCACGGCGTGTATTTTGTTTCCCACATGCGCCCGAGCCGTCACGACCGATCATGAGGTGCGTCCGTGAAAATCCTCCTCGTCAACACCAACACCTACCGCACACCGCCCGTTCCGCCCATCGGGCTCGAATACATCGAAAACGCCGTACGCAGGTCCCGGCACGAGTGCCGTCTGCTCGACCTGTGCTTTTCCGATGATCCCGCCGCAGACCTGGGCGCGGCCCTGGACGATTATCGTCCCGATGTGGCCGGTTTCACCATCCGCAACATCGACACCGTCCTCTACCAGAACAACGTCTTCTTCCTCGACGACATCAGGGCGCTTGCGGACGAGGCCGGCCGCCGCGATGTGGGCATTCTCCTCGGAGGGGCGGGCTATTCCTTCATCCCGCGGGACATCCTGGAATACATCGGCGCCGACTGGGGTGTGGAGGGACCAGGAGAAACGGCGGTCGTGGACCTGCTCGACCGGCTCGACAGCGGGGAGGTGGAGCACGGCGCGGTGCTCGACGGCTGGCAGGCGGGATTCGAGCCCGGCATGCCCATGCTGCGCGGAGAGAGCGTGGATTATCCACGCTACAGGGAAGCCGGCGGCATTGCGGGATTCCAGACACAGAAGGGCTGCATGGAGCGCTGTTCCTATTGCGCCGAGGGGCGGGGTTTCACCTTCATGCGCGATCCCGAAAGCGTCGCCGAAGAACTGGCCCGTCTCGCGGACCGGGGGATAACCGGCTTTCATCTCTGCGACACGGAATTCAATCAGGATCTGGAGTTTTCGAAGCTCTTCCTCCGCACCCTCATCTACTGCGGTCCAGCCATCGACTGGGCCCTGTACCTGAAGACCCGGCCGGTGGACGTCGAGCTGTTCAGGCTTCTGAAAAAGAGCGGCGCGTCCATGGTCACCGTATCGGTCCCCACGGGGCGCAACAGCCTGGAGAACGCGGCGGACGTGGTCCATCTGGCCCGCGACAACGGCCTCGGAGTCGCCGTGGACCTGCTCACCGGCTTCCCCGGAGAGACCAGGGACGACGTCCGCCGGACCATCGACCGCATGCGGGACATCGGTCCCGACACCGTGGGGGTGAACGCCGTATTCAGGCTCTATCCGGGGCTCGCCGTGACACGGACGGTCCTCGGTTCGGTTGAACATCGAGAGGGGCTGCTCGCTCCCATCGACGACGAGACCCTTGTGCGGCCGGCGTTCTTCGGGACGGTCGGAGTGGAGGATCTCCGGGAGTTCATCGACGGCGATCCGCGTTTCAGGATCGAGGGCTTCGAGCGGACGAGCAACTACGAGCGTCTGCGGTCCTGATTCAGGGCCTCCAGCAATAGACGGCGATGCCGCCCGGTTCCACGGCCGCGGCATCCCTTTCCCCCGCAAGCGGTTCCGTCACGCCATTCTTCAAGACCCGCGATGCGCCCGCGCCGCGCCGGAAAGCCACGTTCAGGGTTATTACTGTGTGGATGTCCCGATTGACGACCGCGAGAAATCTCCGTTCCCCCTTTTCGAGCAGGGAGATCAGCGCCCCGGAGCCTCCCCTCGTTGACAGTTCCGTCACGGGCCCGGAAGCCTCGAACCGTTTCGTCCCCATGGGAATGACCACGCCCGTGTGACCCGTCGCAATCACCCTGGCCCCGTAAAAAACCCCCGACAGTCCCCGGATTTCCGCATTCATCACCTTGACACGTTCATACACGACCGAACGGGAGCCGTCCTTTTTGATGGGGGCGTCGTGGAAATCCCAGGTGGTGCTCGACGGTGTCCAGTACGTGAAATACTGGATTCCCTGCGCGCCATAAGCCAGGTTGCTGTAGGCCTGCACGCGGAGATGGGCGGGCCCGGGAACGGGATAGGGGCCGTGCGCGACCGCCAGCACGAAGGCCCAGAAAGGTTTTCCCGCATCCCGCGCGGCTTCGGCGATGATTTCGAGGTTCTCGTACCATTGGGGCCTGATGCTGTCGCCGATGACCGGATAATGATCGAATGAGAGGACCTGTACGGGGACCTCGTCGAGAAATCTGCGGACATGTTCACGGTAGGTTTTCGTCCCCAGCTGCCGTTCGCCGGCGTAGTTGGGGAAAAGGTTGATGTAGCAGAAATGTTCGTCGTCCAGGGCCCGTATCCGCCGCACCTCGTCGCCGAGCGCGGTGAATTCTCCGGCGGACGGCTCGTCGCGGAGATGATAACCGGCGAGGGCGGGGTGGTCCCGAAACCTGCGGACCGTGTCTTCGGTCTCGTCATGAAGCGCCCGTGTCGCCACGAAGAGCCTGATGCCGCATGCATGGGCGACATCCAGGGCGCGCCCGTTGGCGTCGTTGTCGGGAAAACCCGAAAAGCTGTGGGTGAATCCCGCCTCCCGGAGTTCCCGGTATCGCTCGACCGTGGTTTCGGATGCGGGAGGTCCGATCCAGGCGTGGATGGGAAACGGGGCGGGCCCGATCCGTTCCTGCGCCGACGCCACCGCCGGAAAGAGAATAACAAGGCTGGCCGCGTACGCAAACTGCAAAAGGTTCATGGTGTCGCTCCGTGACGAATGAGGTGCGCTTTCGGGACCGTCCCCGTAATTGAGTGTTTCCTTTTCACTGAAAAGGTATTACTATACAGACCGGAATGCAACGGTGATTACGCTCGTTTGGGACGGATGACGCCGGGTGTGCCGTTTTCGAGCAGACTGATTTCTTATTTGCATAGCAGGGGAGGACAGGGCATGGCTTCGGAACCTTTTGTCATCGGCATGGATTTCGGCACGGATTCGGTCCGTGCGCTCATCGTGAACGCGGCCACGGGCGGGGAAGTGGCCACGGCGGTGCGTGAATTTCCCCGCTGGCGGGACGGTCTCTATTGCGATACGGCCGCCAACCGGTTCCGCCAGCATCCGCTTGACCATATCGAGAGCCTGGAACAGGCGGTGCGTGAAGCACTGGAACGGGCGCCCGCCGGAACGGCTGAAACCGTTGCCGGGATCTCCGTGGACACAACCGGCTCAACACCCGGCCCCGTTGACGGAACGGGCGCGCCGCTGGCTCTCGACAGGAAATTCGCCGAGAACCCGAACGCCATGTTCGTGCTCTGGAAGGACCACACCGCCGTGGGAGAGGCGGCGGAGATCAACGCCGCAGCGAAGAACTGGAAGGGCATCGACTACACCATGTACGAGGGGGGCGTCTATTCGTCCGAGTGGTTCTGGTCGAAGATGCTCCACGTGATGCGCGAGGATCCCAAAGTGCGCGGCGCGGCCATGTCATGGGTGGAACACTGCGACTGGGTGACCGGACTGCTCACCGGGAACACCGACCCCCGGACCATGAAACGCAGCCGGTGCGCCGCGGGTCACAAGGCCATGTGGCACGAGTCTTTCGGCGGCCTCCCCCCCGAACCGTTCCTCGTCTCCATCGACCCCCTGCTCGGCGGCATGCGTGATCGTCTCTATACAGACACCTTCACTTCCGACACCATGGCCGGAACGCTTTCCCATGAATGGGCGGAAC
>CAYNWJ010000450.1:0-3707 GCA_964400815.1 uncultured bacterium | reverse complement strand
CGACAACGGGTTCACCTGGACCGGCGGCGCAGACATCCCGGTGCCCAAGACCCGGTACGATCATCCCGATCCGGCCGTCCCGCCCAACTGGATCGTGTGGCAGAAGCCCGTCAGGGACGCCCAAGGGCACTGGATCGCCGGCGTCACCCGCGTGACGAGCGAGACGGTCGCTCCGAAACCATCACCCAACTGGACGGATGTGGACAGCCGCTCCGCCTTCGTCCGCTTCGAAAACATCGACGAGGGGCCTGACCCGCGAAACATCCGCGTGTCCTGGCTCCCGGAAAACACCGAGGGCATTGTGGTCCCGCACAAGACCTGGCCGCAGATTTCGGTCGCCCAGGAACCGGCGGTGGCGCTCCTGACCGACGGCCGCCTGTTTACGGTCATGCGGACGATGACGGGGTATGCGTGGTATTCGGTGTCGGACGACAACGGCGCCACATGGCGGGCGCCCGAGGTGCTCAGGTACCGTGACGCCGGACCGGAGATACCCAATCCCATGGCGCCCTCCCCCATCTACCGTCTCGCCGACGGCCGTTACCTCTTTCTCTTCTACAACAACGACGGCAGGCGGGGGGACTACGACCAGTTCAGGAAAAAGTGGGAGACCAACCAGCTCAACCACCTGCGCAATCCCGCCTGGATCTCCGTCGGGGAATTCCGGCCCGGCGCCCATCAGCCGATCTGGTTCAGCGCGCCGAAAGTGCTGCTCGACACCGACGACGTGGTTTTCGGCCCCAAGGGAACGGCATCCGTGGGCACCTATCCCAGCCTGACCGAATGGCACGGCAGACGCACCCTCTGGTACCCGGACCGCAAGCATTTCCTCCTCGGAAAGCATATAACGGACGAAATGCTCTCGGACATGCCCGTCCCGAAATGACCCCGGGAAATCCTGGCGGACACCATGACACATAAGCGCTTGTTTTCCTGCAATATTTGAATTTACGGTTGTTTGGTAATGATTCACATGCTACATTGTAGCTTTAGACCCTGAACAACTCGAAGAAACGGATACGGACATCATGAGCACAATAATCGTAACATCCCTCGAATACGAAAAGGGACAGGACGTTTTCGATGCCGCGAAGGCAAATGGTTTCACCTGCCTTCCCTGTGCCGGAGATGAAGCGACCCTCACCGATGCGGTCCGCTCCAACGGGGCCCGGCATGTCATCATCGGGGACGTCCACTATACCGGCCCGCTCTATGAAGCCCTGGGCAGGGGTTCGGTCATCGCACGGTACGGCGTCGGGTTCGACGGCATCGACTTTCCGCTGGCGACCGCACGCGGCATTCTGGTGACAAACACCCCCGGCCAGTTGGAAATCTCGGTCGCCGAGCTGGCCATCGCCTTCATGCTTGCCTCCTCCCGCCGTGTGGTGGAAATGAACGAGGCCACGAGACACGGCGCGTTCCATCCCGACATCGGCAACGAGCTCCACGGCAAGCGGCTGGCGGTCATCGGATGCGGTCAGATCGGCTGCAGGGTGGCAACAGTGGCGGCGAAAGGCTTCGGCATGGATGTCGTGGGATGCGATGTCCGGCTCGCCGATGATGAGCTGTACCGGCGCGATTACGGCTTCTGCTGGATGACGAACGATTTCGGCAGGGCGGTCCATGACGCCGATTTCGTGAGCCTGCATGTCCCCCTGACCGATGGGACCCGCCATTTCATGAACGCCGAGCGTCTGTCCATGCTCCCCGAATCCGCCTGGCTCATCAACACCTCCCGCGGCCCGGTCATCGACGAGGAGGCGCTCTTCGACGCCCTCTCGGGAGGAACCGTCAGGGGCGCGGCGCTCGATGTCTTCGAACACGAGCCCTACGAACCCGCCGCGCCCGGCAAAGACCTCCGCACACTCCCGAACGTCATCATGACACCCCACGCCGGCAGCAGCACGCGCGAAGCCTGCAACCGTGTGGCCCGCAAGGCGCTCGACAACATCTCCCTCGCCGGGGCGGGTGATTTCGGCGCCATGAACCTGCTCAACCCGGACGTGATCGACCACCTGTCCTGACCCTGCGAGGTTATCCATGCATACCATGCGTCTCACGCCGGCAGTCTCCGTCCTGTTCCTGCTCATCGCCGTGAACATCCATGCGGCCCCGCCGGAGCTTCTTCCCGCGCCGGACATCGTTCCGCCCGCCACGGAGGAAATGCAGCACGCCTCCTTCTGGGTCTCCCGTCTCGACGGCGATCCGGACGAGGTGATCATGACCGCCGGTCAGATCGACGCCTTCAACGCCAAAAACCGCACCCGTCCGCTGACCCGCACCGACATCCACGGCGCCACGCTCGCTGTCGATAAGGAGCTGGCGAACGGCAATTTCGCGGGCATCACCTTCCATCTCACCGATCCCCTCGACATCGGCACGATTCCCGGCGCATACGTGACGGACCGACTCCGTCCGGCGCTCGACCATATCAGCTCAACCGAACTCTGGGACCGGCGGCGGCTCCCCTATCCCGACTGGAAGAAACGCGAGCTGACCGCCGCAATCGACATCGAAGCCGTCCCCGCCGTCATCAGCCCGCGTCCGGGTGTCATCGTCCGCCACACCCTCAACCGGTTCGCGCCGACCCGCGACCGGGTCTATCGAGGCCAGTACCAGTGGCTCGACATGTTCGCCAACGCCGTCCTGGAGACGGGTACGCCGGTCGCAATCCTCCACGCGACGCGCGACGGCAGCTGGCTCTATGTCCGCTCACCCTATTCCCACGGCTGGGCGCCCGCCGATCACGTGGCCGAAGGTTCCCCCGCAGACATCCGGCGCTTCTCCGATCCCGATGATTTCGTCGTCGCCATCGACCACAGCGTTCCCGTCCATGCCGCTTCCGGCAGCCGCAGAGTCTGGCTCGCCGACATCTACATGGGCGCCCGCATCCCCCTCGCCGGAAAAACCCCCAGCGGCTATCGCGTCATCCTCCCACGCCGCGCCGCCGACGGCTCCCTTGAATCAGCCGAAGCCTGGATCGCCTCCGACGCCCCGGTCAGCGTCGGCTTCCAGCCCTACACCCGGCGCACTGTCATCGAGACCGCCGTCCGTCTCCTGGGACGTCCCGACGGCTGGGGCGGCACCGCCCACGAGCGTGACTGCGTCGGCATGGTGCGCGCCGTCTTCCGCACCTTCGGCATCGACATGCCCCGCTGGACCACCTATGAACTCGCCTGCACCGACCACGTCACCACCTTTCCCGCCGACACGCCCAACGCCGTAAAATACCGTCATCTCGCTTCCTGCCCGCCCGGCATCACCGTCTGCGGCTTCGACTGGCACGTCGTTCTCTATCTCGGCGCGGTCGACGGCGTCCACTATGTCATCCACCAGAACGGCTACAGCTATCACGACGAAAACGGCGTCGAGAGGCGTGTCGGCCAGGTGAGCTTGAACCACACGGAACTGGAGGGCGGCGCGGATATCGGACGGTGGACGGATCTGGCGGTGTTCAGGTGACGGGCGGATTATGGACTATTTGACACATATATTTTATCTTGACAATTATGATTCTTGATAGTTGCTTGTAATGTATCATCAATGACAGAAAAGACTAATAATTAGTACAACATATTATTATTTATATGTTATTGCTAATAGTTTCGTTCAATATGTTCCAAAGGGTACAGCTAACTTTTTCATAGTTTATTGCAGCAATTTCCGGTTAGGTTTTTGCGAACGAATGGTTTTTTGCTCCATGATTT
>CAYNWJ010000449.1:0-3709 GCA_964400815.1 uncultured bacterium | reverse complement strand
TGGTACCGTATCGAAATGCTCAAGGAACTGGTCAATTCGCCCAACAACACCATCATCATCATTCCCGAGGATCTGAAGAGTGTGCCCATGGTGATGGGAGGGAAGTGAAATTCCCGGCAATCACCGAAAACCCACCGGATACTTCACGGAATCGACAATACACCGTTTGAACCATGATTAAAGGGATGAAAGGATTGACAGGATTGTAATCACGGTTCATCCCGTAATCCCGATAATCCCGGTTCAGTTCTTTAATGACCGCCGAAGAAACAAGGTGTGCCGGAAAAACGAGGACCGCCGGAACATGAAATTCCCCTTGATATCGGTCCTTTCACTCGGCATACTATGATCTGACCGTAATGACAACCATACAATCTTCAACACGAGGGACCGTCCGACCATGAAACACCTGATGCTCTTGCTGCTTGCCGCAGCTGTCATGACACCGTCCGTTTCCCGTGCCCAGGTCGATGTTGAGAACTGGGAACGCTACTACGAATGCCGGCTCGCGAACGGCACCATCACCGTGGATGGTGTCGGGAACGAACTCGCCTGGCAGATCGCCCCCGAGGTGGGGGAGTTCACCCGCTTCCAGAAGAAGGGCGAGCTGACGGTGACCCACCGCACCACCGCGAAGATGCTCTGGGACGACACCAATCTCTATCTCCTCATCTCGGTCGAGGATCCCGACATCTGGAGCACAATGACCGTCCGCGACCGCGACTGTCTCTGCAAGGAGGAGACCATCGAGCTGTTCATCGACCCCGACGGCGACGGTGTTGATTACGCTGAAATTCACATCAACTGTCTCGACACCATCAATGACATACGTATTCCCCGCAAGACCTTCAAGAACGCCGACGGCAGCCCCGTGGACTGGACGGAACTCTATGGCTGGACGCAGGAGGGGATGCTGCATGCCGTCATGAATTACGGTACGGTGAACGACAGGACCGACGAGGACCTGGGTTCCGTGTTCGAGTTCGCACTCCCGTGGGATGGTTTCGGCCGGGTGGGCGGTGCGGCGAATCTGCCTCCGGAACCGGGTGATGTCTGGCGGATCAACATCAACCGCTACGAGCGCACGCGGGCCGGGGCAAGTGCGGCGGAAAGCGGTGACGCGGGAGCCGAGCTGTCCGCCTGGGCGCCGCTCATGCTGCATTCCTACCACGTTCCCGAGCGGTTCGGCTTCGTGACCTTCGTTCCTGATCATTGATCGTTGCCGTGTGAAGAGTCCCTTGAACCATGAACAGAAACGATGACGGGAGAGAATGACGTGCCCAGCCTGATGATCAGCATTTCCGGCGTCCGGGGAATCTACGGCGACGGTCTCGACGATGAACTGGCCATGAAATTCGGCTGCGCCTTCGGGCGGTTGTATGGCGGCCCCGTGGTTGTCGGCCGTGACTCCAGGGTGAGCGGCCCCGCGGTTTCCCGGGCGGTGGTCCGCGGCCTGCGCATGGGAGGCGCCGATGTGATCGACCTGGGGCTCGCATCGACACCCACCACGGAAATGGCGGTCCCGGCCCGCGGAGCCTGTGGCGGCATCATCATTACGGCGAGTCACAACCCACGGGAATGGAACGGTCTCAAGTTCCTCGACGGGGACGGTGTTTTTCTCGATGCCGAAGCGGGGGGACGGCTCCTTGCGGCCTACCGTTCCATCGACACCCTCGACGGTCTCGACGAAACGGGCGGAATCGGGACGTGGAACGGCGCCGACGACCATCACATCGAATCGATACTGTCCCTGCCGTTCATCGATCGTGAAGCCATTGCGCCATCCTGTTTCACCGTATGCCTCGACGCCGTTCGCGGAGCCGGCGGGGTCATCGGCTCTGAACTCCTCAGGCGGCTGGGCTGCACCGTGCACGGCGTCGATCTCGATCCCGACGGCGAATTCCCCCGCAACCCCGAGCCGCTTCCCGAAAATCTGAAAGGCCTCGAAAACAAGGTGCGCGAAACCGGCGCCGATGTGGGCTTCGCGCTCGATCCCGACGTGGACCGTCTCGCCATCGTCGACGATTTCGGCGCGGCGATAGGCGAGGAATACACGCTCGCTCTGGCGGTGGATTTCATGATGGAACACACGGAGACCGACACCGCATGCAATCTTTCCACATCCCGCATGCTCGACGACGTGGCCGCGCACCACGGCAGAACGGTCCATCGTTCCGCCATCGGTGAGATCAATGTGGTCACCCTCATGAAAGAAACGGGCGTCGAGATCGGTGGGGAGGGGAACGGCGGGGTGATCGTTCCCCGGCTTCATTACGGCCGTGACGCTGTGCTGGGCATGGCGCTGATCCTTCAGGTCATGGCGGAGCGTTCCATGAGCATCGACGAGCTGATCTCGGACATTCCGTCCTATGTCATGCGCAAGGAGAAGCTTCCCCTGCCGGGCGGCGGCGACTGGAAATCCCTCGTCCTCGACACATTCCCCGATGCCGAAACGGACACCCGCGACGGCGTAAAGGTGATCTTTCCCGATTCGTGGGTCCATGTGCGCGAATCGAATACCGAACCCATTGTCCGCATCTATGCCGAAGCGCCGGACAGGGAGCGGGTGGACGGTCTGGTGCGGCGCATGAAGGATGTGTTCGCGGGATGATCGAAGACGGCGCCGTGATGGTGTTCTGATGCCCGGCGGCCTGCGGGGCGGGCGGGATCATGATCCGAATGTGCGTGTGATGCCGATGCGGAAAATCCAGGGCGCGAAGTATTCCCTCCCGAACATGACCGGCCGCTCCTCTGAATCGAAATCGATTCCCTCGAAAAAGAAGATGTGCGAGGACGGCTCGATCCCCAGCCTGTCCGCCACGCTTTGCACATTGTGAACGGGGGTGAGAGTGGCCCTGGAACTGGTGAAATCCACGCCGCACCGGTATGTGAGATGCTCCACGATCGAAAAATTCGAAGTACCGTCCCAGTGCGGATATTTCTTCATGATCCAGTTCGGGACCGCCTCGATGGTGTAGGCGACCGGCTGGCCGTTTGCCGTCCTGATTCTCTCTATGCGGATGATCTCGCTGCCCGGCGGAACATTGAGGCGCTCCACATCGTCCGGGAAGACCGTTTCGGATTGTACGGTCATGTGTGACGTTCCGGGAAGCATGTTGAGGGATTCGAGGAGTGTGGTGAGGCTCCGGGGAATGTCGAGATTGATGCAGAACGCGGAACGGCGCGATTGCACGAAGGTCCCGATGCCGTGACGGCGGTCCAGGAATCCCTCGGCCTCGAGCTGTTTCAGCGCCTCGCGCAGAGTGGCGCGCGATACCCCGAGATCGCGGGCAAGGGCCGGTTCCGAGGGCAGGCGGTCGTCCTCGGCGAGTTCGCCGGACATGATACGCTCCCGGAGACGGTCGGTTACGGAGCTGTGAAGTGGCTTTTTCATGAGCGTGTTACACTGCGTTTTGTTGGTTTTGCTTTTCCATGTTCGGCCGTCCGTCCGTGAACATGGCGCCGTATGGGCGGTGCCGGCTCACCGGTAATATCACCCCCCATCATGCGGATGTCAAGGAATGAGGTGCGATACGGCATTCCCCCGGTTTCCGGCACACACATTTACTTCGGCGGTTTTCAATTGCTGAACCTGGATTTTCAGGATTACGGGATGAACCACGATTAGAATCCTGTCAATCCTTTCATCCCTATAATCATGGTTCAAACGGCGGTCGGTCAATCGTCATTCTTCCATCGGCGACAGCAT
>CAYNWJ010000448.1:0-3714 GCA_964400815.1 uncultured bacterium | reverse complement strand
TCCGCCCTTCCTGTGACTTTTTGCTTGACTTCCATCATAGCAGGGGGGAACCGTGACGGAACGGACGCGGGTGGTCTCTTTGCTGAAAGTCTGCATTCACCGGAGAAGGAATGTTTTATGAAAGCTCGAAGGAACCGTGCAAAAAAGCCGGAAAAGCCGAAACCACCGGTGAAAAGACACACGCCGAATAAAACCACGAAAGACATCGCCTCCGAGGATTCGTCCCTGTTTCCCGTTGTCGCCATCGGTGCTTCGGCGGGAGGCCTTGCGGCTTTCGAGGCCTTTTTTTCCGGAATGCCCGAAAAAGTGGACACCGGCATGGCCTTTGTTTTGGTTCAGCATTTGGCGCCGGACCATAAAAGCATTCTGGCCGAGCTTGTAAACCGTTACACCCGCATGTCAGTATTCGAGGTTACGGACGGGATGGCGGTCGAACCGGACTGCGCATATATTATCCCGCCCAACCGCGATATGGCTTTCCATCAAGGAACCCTGCAGCTGCTGGAGCCTGCCGAGCCCCGGGGCCACCGTTTTCCCATCGACTTTTTCTTCCGCTCCCTGTCCAAGGACCGCATGGACAAGGCCATCGGCATCGTGCTTTCCGGGACCGGCACCGACGGTACGCTGGGTGTACGGGCAATCAAGGGCGCGGGCGGCATGGTCATGGCCCAGACGCCCTCGTCGACCGAATACGCCGGCATGCCGTTGAGCGCCATTAATACCGGTCTGTTGGATTACGAACTGCCGCCCGGGGATATGCCGCGGGCCCTGATGAACTATGTGAAGCAGACGAAAAATAAAACATTCCAAAAAGCCGCCGACTCTCCCGTAGCCGAAGATACACTGAAAAAAATATTTATGCTGCTGCGTCTCCAGACTGGTCACGACTTCTCGGGCTACAAGCCGAGCACCATATCCCGGCGCATATCCCGGCGCATGGCCGTCCATCAGATGGACACCATCGAGGCGTATCTCGAGTATCTGCACAAGAACAAGTCCGAAGTGGAGATCCTGTTCCGTGAACTGCTGATCGGCGTGACGAATTTCTTCCGCGACCCCGAGGCATTCAAGGCGCTGGAGGAAAAGGTCATTCCGAAGATATTCGACGACAAGGCCCCGGGCGCCACGGTCCGCGTGTGGATAACAGGATGTTCCACGGGCGAGGAGGCGTATTCCATCGCCATGCTCTTTCGCGAACACATGGAAATCTCCCGCAACAATGTCGGCGTACAGATCTTCGCGACGGACATCGACAGCCAGGCGATTGCTGTCGCCCGCGGCGGCGTCTATCCGGACAGCATTTCCTTCGATGTCGTGGAGGAACGCCTGGAGAGCTTTTTTACCCACGAGCCCGACATGCAGGCATACAGGATACACAAGAGCATCCGCGACATGATGATCTTTTCCGAGCAGGATATTATCAAGGACCCGCCCTTTTCAAAGCTGGACCTCATCTGCTGCCGCAATCTGCTTATCTATTTGGGAGGACCGCTTCAGAAAAAGATCCTTCCCCTGTTCCATTATGCGTTGAATCCGGAAGGATTTCTCTTCCTTGGCACATCGGAAACCGTGGGCGAACACGGCGCCCTGTTCGCCGACGTGGACCGCAAGGCGAAGATATACCGGCGCATGGAGCCGTCCGCCAGGGCCCATCGGCCGTTCAAAGGCAGCTGTTTCCCCCCGTTGTCGCCGCAGGGTGAAGGCGCACGGAGAAAAATGGAGACCGCCGGGTTCACAAAGAATGTTTCCCTGGCAAAAATGACCGAGGAGATTTTGTTGGAACAGGTCGTGCCGTCGGCGGCGCTCGTCAACCAGAGCGGCGATATTCTTTATTTCCACGGCAGGACCGGCAAATACCTGGAGCCGGCCCCGGGCGAATCAGGGCTCAACAATATCCTGAAGATGGCCCGCGAGGGACTCCGGCAGGAACTGACCTTGGCCATCCGCAAAGCCGCGATGGATAATGCTGTCGTTCACAGAGGCGGCCTGCGGGTCAGGACGAACGGTGATACGATCACGGTCAACCTGACGGTTCATCCGGTGGGGGCCGAACGCGCGGCCAAGGTTAACGAGATCCTGTTCCTCGTCACTCTCGAGGAGGCGGTATTCAATAACGATATACCGAAAAAGGTGCCGACTGCCGGGCCGGTTCCCGGTGAGAACTTCACGGAGATGGAGGCGCTCCGGCAGGAACTGAAGAACAAGAACGAATACCTTCAGACAACAACCGAAGAGCTGGAGTCGACCAACGAGGAACTCAGGTCCTCGAACGAAGAGATGCAGTCGGTCAATGAAGAACTGCAATCCACCAACGAGGAATTGGAAACCTCGAAGGAGGAGCTGCAGACGGTCAACGAGGAGCTGGCCACGGTCAACGCCGAACTGCAGAGCAAGGTGGAGGACCTGTCCCGCGCCAACAACGACATGAACAACCTGCTGGCCGGCACGGGTATCGGCACGATATTCGTCGATCACGACATGCAAATTCTGCGGTTCACCCCCAACGTCACGCGGATCATCAACCTGATCAAGAGTGATGTGGGGCGGCCCGTGGGGCATATCGTGTACAACCTGATGGCATACGACTCCCTCCTTACGGACGTTCAGTCCGTGCTCGACACGTTGATCCCGAAGGAGGTGGAGGTGTCGGCCGCTGATGGAATGGTGTACCTGATGCGCATCATTCCCTACAGGACACTGGACAATGTGATCGAAGGAGCGGTGATCAACTTTTTCGACATCACCGAGCGCAAGAAGCTCGAGAGAGGGCTGCAGAAAGCGTTGGATGAGATCAAAACCTTGCGCGGCATCATTCCCATCTGCTCAAATTGCAAGAAGATCAGGGATGACCACGGGGCATGGACACAGATCGAAAGCTACATCCGCGATCATTCCGACGCCGACTTCACCCACGGCCTCTGCTCCGAGTGCATGATAAAACTGTATCCCGAAATGGCGGATGAGGACGAGATGGCAGGCGGTTCACCGGAAACAAATGAAACTTGATCGTACATTAATCCCAACAGGAAGAAAATAAACCACAGGAGGCTCTCATGGGACAGTCTGTGCAGGCGCTGTTGGCGGTGGCGCCCATCATGCTCGCGGCGGTGCTGCTGGTCGGCATGCGGTGGCCGGCGAAATGGGCCATGCCCGCGGTGTACGTGGTCGCGGCGGTCATCGCGCTTACTGCGTGGGGGATGTCGTTTCCCCTCGTCATGGCATCCTCGGTGCAGGGGCTGTTCATCACCTTCGACCTCCTGGTGATCATCTTCGGGGCGATCCTGCTCCTCAACACCCTCAAGCAGTCGGGGGCGGTGACCGCGATACGCACCGGGTTCACCAGCATCAGCACCGACCGTCGGGTGCAGGTGGTCATCATCGCCTGGCTCTTCGGCTCCTTCCTCGAGGGGGCGGCGGGATTCGGGACGCCGGCGGCGATCGCCTCCCCGCTCATGGTGGCCCTGGGATTTCCGGCCATGGCCGCGGTAATGATCGGGCTGATGATCCAGAGCACGGCTGTGACCTTCGGCGCGGTGGGCACCCCCATCCTCATCGGGGTCAACGGCGGTCTGGCCGGTCCCGAGATCGCGGCGAAGCTCACAGCCGCGGGGATCGCCATGCCCGACTATCTCCGGCTCATCGGGGCCGAGGCGGCGGTCTTCCACGCCATCGCCGGGACCTTCATGCCCCTGTTCATGGTGATCATGATGACCC
>CAYNWJ010000447.1:0-3715 GCA_964400815.1 uncultured bacterium | reverse complement strand
CAGGCATGATGCAGCCGGGGATGTTTCTTCGTGTGATTCAAAACGGTAGATCGTACCCTTCAAGCCCCAGTTCACCGATCATCGCCTTCATCTCCTCCCGGAGGACCCTGTTGACCGGAACGCCTTTGTCCTTGCGTTCGAGCCAGGCGCGGTGTTCCTTTTCGCCGGCGGTGTAGATGCGGTCGGCCCCGGGCGCCTTCTTCGAGGCCCGCAGATCGCGCAGAATATCGCCCGTGGTCTTTCTGAATGCCGCCGGGTCGGTGAAGGCGGCGATGTCGATGGCGATGAAGAAGTGTCCCAGATGGTAGGGCGCGCGCCCGCCGTTCTCGTCATAGCCGGAGAGCATCTTGAGGAACTGCCCGCCCTGGAGCGCCGCAGAGAGGATTTCCACCACCGTGGAATACCCGTATCCCTTGTAACCGGCCGTTTCCTCCCCGATGCCGCCGAGGGGTGTGAGGGCCGCCGTCCCGCGCACCAGGTCCTGGAGAACGGCGTGGGTGTCGGTGCGGGCGGCGCCGGACTGGTCGATGACCCAGCCCTCCGGAAGGGGCCTGCCCTCGCGGTCGTAGACCTCGATCTTCCCCCGTTGGATGAGTGACGTGGCGCAGTCCAGGACGAAGGGGAAGTCCTCGTCGGTCGGCATGCCGAAGGTGAGAGGATTGGTGCCGAGCATGTTCTCGACACCGAAGGTGGGCGCCACGGAGGGTCGGGCGTTGGTGCCGGTGATGCCGATCATGTCATCGCGGGCGGCCATGAGGGCGTAGTATCCCGCGATGCCGTAATGGGTGGAATTGCGCACGGCAACCATGCCCATGCCGTAGGTGCGCGCCTTGTCGATGGCCATTTCCATGGACCGTCTGCCGATCACGTGGCCCATGCCGATGTGACCGTCCACCACCGCGGTGGCCGGTCCTTCCCGGACGACCTCGAAATTCGTGACCGGTTTCTGGATGCCCTGTCTGATGCGGTCGTAATAGATGGTCTTCAGGCGGCCGATCCCATGGGAATCGATACCGCGCTTGTCGGATGTGATGAGCACCTCGGCGCAGACCTTCGCGTCGTCTTCGGGAACGCCGAGCCCCGTGAACACATCAACCATGAAGCGCTCCATGGTTTCGAAATCGATCCAGACACAGTCTTCGTACATGAGTGCGATCTTCCCCTTTTGATCTGAATGTGCGGCGGTCTATCGGCTCCAGGGCCGGTAGGAATCAGCCGTATCGTACATGGTCATGATGTTTTCCATGGGCGCGTCGATCTGGATATAGGTGTGGCCGGGACCGAGCACATAGCCGCCGTCCCTCCCCAGCACATCGATCAGCTTCCGCACCTCCGCCGCCACCTCCGCCGTCGTGCCCTTGCAGAGTGTCCTCTGAAGATCGACGCCGCCATAGAAGCAGAGATCGTCGCCGAAATCCCGCTTGAGGCCCTCGGGCTCCATGCCCACCGCGCGGACCTGGATGGGTTCCAGCATGTCCACTCCGGCGTCCACGATCATGGGGAGCAGCGGCCTGACCGCCCCGCAGACATGAAGCAGGAACGCCTTGCCGTACCCGTGCGTCACTTCGACCATCTTCGTGAGATAGGGCATCACGAACTCGTCGAACATGTCGGGACTGAAGAGCGGCCCGAGCTGTGAGCAATAGTCGTCCGCCATGTAGACGATATCGATCCCCTCGCCGTAGTCCCCCAGCATCTCCTCGAGGAACAGCATCCCCCGGTCCGTGATGGTGTCGATCAGGTGATGGGCGTATTCTTTGCGCATGGCGAAATCCATGAACAGGTCTTCCATGCCGCGGACGAAGGTGGCGACGAAATAGGGACCCCAGATGAACGGGCAGATGATGGCGCGGTCCTCATGGGCCTTCGCCTCCGCCGGCATGTGGGAGAAATCGAGCGTTCCCTTTTCAGGCCAGGGATGAGCGTCGATGTCGGAGATGTCATGCTTTCCGGCCAGGGGGCTTTCCGCCAGTTCGTCATAGGAACCGCCCGAATAATATGCCTTCCTCGTTCTGTATCCCCAGATGGACTCCTTCTCTTCGGCGTCCTCGCAGCCGGGTTTGTACATGAAGTTCTTCGGCAGAATCATCCACGTATCGCAGTGCAGGCGGTCGAAAAGCTCCTCCTTCGTGGAAGTTCCCAGGTGCTCGTGCAGTGCGTCGTACACCTCGATCTCCGCATCGAAGGTGATGGCCGTCCTGTCGGCCGTCTCGTGCCTGACCGCCGCCATCACCCGTTCCTTCGCTGTCATTCCCCGCTCCTTCCCGTTTGTTGCAGCACGTCAATTTTCCATGATTTACAGTCGGGCGCTCCCCGTGCCGGGGCGCACCGGACATCTTATACTAAACGCTTCATGCCGGCCAAGTCAAGCACTAACGGGACCGTGGAAATCTCCCATTCCCCGGCAGGCAGATTTTTTCGGCGGATTTCAAGTGCCGAACCGTGATTAATGGGATTCAAGGATTGACAGGATTATTTTTATCGTGGTTCATCCCGAAATCCCGAAAATCATGGTTCAAACGGCGCAGGGTCAATCTCCAATCATCCATCGGCATTATCATCGGATGCATGCGGTTCCTGCATGTATGCAAAGAAGTTTTCTGCATGAATAGTGGATGTGTATTATACGGTGGGATTTCGGGGGGCGCGTCCCAACGGGACTGTGACGGGAGATTTGCCTTGCATCACCTTCCGGCCTCCACAATATTGTTCCGGAGATTGGAATGTTTCCACGGGAGGATCGATGAATCTGCATCGTTACGGAACACTGGCCTTCATGATGTATGTCTGCATGATCCCGTTGCATGGCGTGACGAATGTACGGGCGGAATCCGGGGAGGATATCATGGAACGGGCGCGCGCGCTTCACGACCGCATACTCACCATCGACACCCATGTCGATTTCGATGCCGCTCTGGCGACGCCGGGCTTCGATCCGGGAACCCGGCTCGACAAGGTGAAGGTCGATCTCGTCAAGATGGAGGAAGGGGGGCTGGACGCCGTCTTTTTCGCCGTCTATACGCCACAGACAGAATTGAACGAGCAGGGATACCGGGCCGCCTGGGAACTGGCGATGGACAAGTTCGACGCCGTGTTCCGAATGTGCGCCGGACTCCATCCCGGCCGCGTGGAGCTTGCCCGCACTCCGGACGACGTGATACGCATCGCCGCCTCGGGGAAGCGCGCAGCACTGCTGGGCATCGAGAACGGTTTTCCCATCGCCGGGGACCTGGACCGGCTGCGGTATTTTCATGCCCTCGGCGCCCGCTACATGACCCTCACCCACAACGGCCACAACCAGATCGGCGATTCCGCGAGCAGCCGTGGAGACATACCGGGCGAAAAATACGGCGGCCTGAGCGCATTCGGAAAGGAGGTCGTCCGGGAGATGAACCGTCTCGGCATGATGATCGACGTCTCGCACATCGCGCCGGCGACCTTCCGTGACGTCGTCGAACTGTCCCGCGCTCCGGTCATCGCCTCCCACTCGGGATGCCGAGCGCTGTGCGACGTGGCGAGAAATCTCGATGACGATCAGCTCAGGGCTTTGGCGGATACGGAGGGAACCGTGCAGATCGTCGGCTATGCCGGTTTCCTGAAAGCTCCCGCCGAGAACGCCGACCTGTCGGACTTCGTGGACCACATCGACCACGCCGTCGGGCTCATCGGCATCGACCACGTGGGAATCGGTTCGGATTTCGACGGCGGCGGGGGC
>CAYNWJ010000446.1:0-3718 GCA_964400815.1 uncultured bacterium | reverse complement strand
CAGAAAGAAAAAAGACGAACAACATATCCCCGAGGCACAGGAAAAGGATGTCGACACGGCTCATGAGGGGGAAGAGCCCGCAGAAGCAACTGAACCTTCGGACCGAACCGACAGCCTCGATGAGGAGATCAAACGGCTCAATGACCGCTATATCAGACTCATGGCCGAATATGAGAATTTTCGCAGGCGTACCGCCAGAGAGCACGAGAACCTGGTGAGGACTGCCAACGAGGAGATGGTCAGGGAGCTCCTGCCCATTCTCGACAGTCTGGACCTGGCGACCATGCACAAGAAGAACGATTCGACATCCCACGAGGAATATGTCAAGGGAATCGCCCTCATCGAGGACCAGTTCAGGAATATCCTGGCGAAAGCGGGGCTGGAACCGGTCGAGGCGGTGGGGACCGGGTTCGATCCGAACATCCACGACGCAGTGGGCATGATCGAGTCGCCGGATCACGAATCGGGTGTGATCATCGACGAACAGAAAAAAGGGTACATGCTCAATGGCAAGATGATCCGCCACCCCCAGGTCATCGTGAGCAAATAGAACGCCGCAGTGAGCGGCATGGTTCGCCGCCGGAAGGTTGTGAACGGCATAATCGCCTGAGAGCCGGGCGAAACGCCGACGCGAACATGGGATGGGAAACCGTCGATGGGCAAAGATTATTACAGCATTCTCGGTGTGGGGCGTGACGCTGGTCCCGATGAGATAAAGAAGGCCTACCGCAAGCTTGCGCTCAAATACCACCCGGACCGCACGAAAGGCGACAAGGCGGCGGAAGACAGGTTCAAGGATGCGGCCGAAGCCTATGAGATCCTTTCGGACCCCCAGAAGAAACAGACCTACGACCGTTTCGGCGAAGAGGGCCTCAAGGGGGCCTTTTCCGGCAGAGGCGGCGGTTTCTCGTGGGAGGACTTTTCCCATGCCGGGGATTTCGAGGATATTTTCGGAAATATTTTCGGCAGCAGCATCTTCGGCGATTTCTTTGGCGGAGGATCCTCGCGCCGGAGACGCAGGTCCACCGAGGTCCGCGGCGCCGACCTCAGGGTAAACCTGAAGCTCACTCTCGAAGAGATCGCAAAAGGCGGCGAGAAAAAGATCAAGATCAAGAAGCACAACCGGTGCGACGCCTGTTCCGGCAGCGGCGCAAAACCGGGCACCGGACAGACCACGTGCAGCGCATGCAACGGAACCGGCGAGGTGCACACCCAGTCCCGCAGTTTCTTCGGCACCTTCATCAGTGTCCAGCCGTGCGGCGCATGCAACGGACAGGGGAAAATCATAAGCGAGCCCTGCAGCGCGTGCGATGGTTCCGGCCGTGTGCGCGAAACGGAGAACATCACCGTCAACATTCCCGCCGGCGTTTCAACAGGCAACTACATCCCTCTCAAGGGCCAGGGCGATGTGGGACCGCGCGGCGGCCCTCCCGGCGACATCGTCATCTTCATCGAGGAACTCGAGCACGAACTGTTCGAACGCAGCGAGGACGACGTGGTCTATGAGCTTCCGATATCATTTCCCCAGGCCGCGCTGGGCGACTCCATCGAGGTCCCCACACTCACCGGCCGCGCCCGCCTGAAGATCCCGGCCGGCACCCAGTCCGGCAAGGTCTTCCGCATGAAGGGCAAGGGCATTCAGCATCTTCAGCGCGGCGGTTCAGGCGACCAGCTCGTCCGCGTGTGGGTGTGGACCCCCACCCACCTCTCCCGAAGCGAGCGGAAACTCGTCGAGGAACTCGAAAAATCATCCAACCTCGCGCCTCCTCCGGGCGGAAAATCATTCCTTGCCGACCGGGGATCGTGACCACTACGTCCGTCTATCCGGGGCAAAGCGGTTCCACTTGTTGCAAGCCCGGCGGTTTCATGGCTGACTGTCAGCGGAATGCCGGAGAAATTCATTTCAAACGCCATTTGTGCGCCGGCATCCAGGCCGTCTCTCCAGGCAGCCTGATCTCCCAGTCGTTCCAGCCGTTCCTGACCGTTCCCGTCACAATTTTGGATGCATTCGACAGGGACGTTGCATACCCCAGGCGGTCTATCTTTAAGTAATCAGAGACAACCTCCGCGGAATACACAGTGTTCTTGTAGCGAAAACGCAGGAGCGTGCCGTTCGGCGGCAGCATGCCTTTCCCCTGAGGCCCGTCTTTCCCCGCCTGTGTGAAAATTGCCTCGCCGCTGATTTCCAGCTCGATGTCGACAAGGTCATCCCTGATTCTTGCCAACCGTGAAGCAATCATGTTCAGCCTGTTGAGTTCCCGTGTATCCCGCTCCGATGTCGCCGCCACGATACGTTCCCAAACCTCTTTTTCCAATGCTTCAATGGCCTTCATACAGCACTCCGGATACGTGGTGGTGTGTGGAAATAATGATGCTGAGTGTTTAGAGTACTTAAAGTACTTAAAGTATTTAAAGTGCTTAAAGTACTCTATGTACTTTAAATACTTTAAACACGTATGTCAATGCATTCTCTTCCACACCGCCCTGGTCCTGATGATTATTTTCATACATTCGATATACTCCCGCTTGCTTTCTGCATCCATCCATCGCCATTACAGCCGACACCATGCATTACGATCCCCGATGGAATGCAAGACGACCAGTTTCCTTCCTGAACATGCCACTACAGAGTAAATTGATCCTCATATATATTCAATATAAACAATAATAAACAACCTGCCTGCGCCTTTAGAAGAATTTTTTTCTTGCGTCATGGGAACATCTTACATATATTGTCATAGCAATATCGCTATTGTACTACACACAAAAAGGGGCGCGCCATGAAACTCGAGCACACCATTCGCCTGCTTGCCGGAACGCTCACATTCACCGGGCTTGCACTTGGATGGTTCGTCGATCACGGCTGGTTCTTCCTGACCCTGTTCGTGAGCCTGAACCTGATCCAGTCGTCTTTCACCAAATGGTGCCCGGCTGAATCGCTTCTGAGAAAATTCGTCTACACACGCACACACACCTCATGACACCGTAACGGAGAACAGACATGAAAAGAATCAAGTCCGCCATATTCACCTTTTCCATGGACCATCCCCGGCTCGTCATGCTGCTGGTGGCTCTGATAACGATAGGGTTCGCGCTCCAGTTTCCCAAGATAAAGATCGACACCGACCCCAAAAACATGCTGCGGAAGGACGAACATGTCCGCGTCTTCCATGAGGAGATGAAGGAGATGTTCGGCCTCGATGACATGCTCGTTCTGGGTATTTTCGACGAGCACGGCGTGTTCACCCATGACACCATGGAACGCGTTCTCGAGATCACCGGAGAAATCAAGGAACTCGACGGCGTGATCGTTGACGACATCATGGCCATCGGGGAAGTCGACGACATCACCGGCGAGGGCGGGCTGGTCCGCGTGCATCCCCTGGTGGAAAAGCTGCCCGAGACGGAATACGAGGGGCTCGACCTGAAATTCTCCATCGAGAGGAATCCCATTCTCCGCAACAAGCTCGCCTCCCTCGACGGCAAGCTGGTGGGAATCTATATCCCGATTGAGGACAACTCCATGAGCTACCGCCTGTCGCGCGAGATCGAGGAGATCGCGGACCGCCGGCTCGGAACCGAGGAATACTACATTGCCGGACTCCCGGTCGCCGAGGACACGTTCGGGGCGGAGATGTTCCGGCAGATGGGAATTTCCGCGCCGCTCGCGGGGCTGATCATCGGGCTGCTGCTCCTGTATTTCTTCCGCAAGCTGGTC
>CAYNWJ010000445.1:0-3719 GCA_964400815.1 uncultured bacterium | reverse complement strand
GTCCAGCGCAAGGGCGTTGGCGGCGTCCGCCGGCTTCGAGGCCCGCCAGCCGATGATATTATTTCAAGAGAGGCGGAGAACTCCAGTATCGCTACGATTTCGGCCTCAGGACCTTCTATGCACAGGACGAACGCCGCCTCTTCACCGGCGCCCGGACCCCTCCCGACACGGACGCCGAGTGGGTGGCGACGGGATATCTCCAGCGCCTGAACATGGTGACCGCGCCCATGGGCGGGAAGGAATGCGTGGGCGGCATTCTTCTCGACTTTCCTGTGAAAACCACCGCTGCCGACGATGTCATGCTCGTCAGGTTCAGGGACCCCGGCGTACCGCACCGCATCTGGTCCCACGCCGAGGTCCGCCTGAGAGGGTTCGATGGCGACGGCGGCAGGCTGCGGCTGCTGCTTGACTTTCCCCCGGCGGTCCTGCCGGCGGAAGACGCCGTGTGGGTGGACATCGCGACGCTGAACAATGCGAAAATCAAGCTGGGCGGTCCCGACGGCGGCCGGATCATACTCAAGAAGGCGAATTATTTCGATTCCATAGACGCCTATGAGATCAAGGGACTCATGCCGGTCATGGCCGAATGCACCAAGGCCCATTACCAGCCCTGGCTCTTCGAGAGCATATGGCCCGACATCATGACCCCGCACACCTTCGGCGGGCATTTCGACTCCATCATGCCGGCGCTCTCGGTCAGCAGGGTGCTGCCCCAGTCCATCATCGCCCGGCAGTACATCGCCCTGGCGAAACTGCCCGAAGGGCACGTGCGCGAGCTCAGGAACAGCGCCCTGATAGATACGGACAAGGGCGAATTCGACATGGATTCGATCCCCTCCGATATCCCGGACTGGGCGTATCTCCAGCACGCCGTCCAGAAATTCCGCTTCAACGTCGTCGAGTGGATGGTCAGGAATCAGAATCCGGACGGTCAGCTCGGAGAGGGCTGGAACGACGACGTTTTCATGTACAGCGGCAAATACGACGTTCCCCTGGACAGCTGCGATGAAGCGCGTGACATGTACCTGAGATTTTTCAGGAGCCTGGACAGGACCGAGATCCTCAAGGACGGATGGATACACATCGCGCCTCTTGACACCCTGCATGCCATGGACTTCCACAGCGAACGTTTCCAGTCCATCATCTACAACCTGGGCGATCCCTATGTCATACGGCGTTCACTGAAAACGGCGTGGCACTACGGCAAACCGGAACAGACGCCACAGTATTACGCCGCCGGCCTGCCCTTCGGTTTCGAGCACAACATGCTCCGGTGGTATTGGGGGCTGAACGCGAGGCGCGTCTATGAGAGCCCTTCGGAGGACCGTGTGCTCGAAAGCCTGAAAAACATGATCGTCGAATGCGACGACATCCATTTCCACCGTTTCACGGAGGCCTGGAACACCATGCGCCGCCTGAGCGGTGAAAACATGCTCACCGGCATGATCATCGGCGGCTGGCGCAACAGCACACGCAGCCCCCATACCGAGGACCGCTCCATTACCGTTTCATGGCCGGAGGGAGGCGGCGAGCAGTTGTCACGATGGATCACATACGCAGACAGCGTTTCCCTCTCCTGCCGGATGTATTCGTTCGATCCCGTACCGCGCCGGGTGACCGCACGGCTCATGAGAATCGATCCCGGGACCTTTACCATCAGGCTCAGCGAAGACCAAAACGGGAGGCCCGGAGCCGTGGTCGCTGAATTCACGAGGGAACTCATGCGCTATGACACCATCTCATTCGAGGCGCCGCCAGCGAAACCGCTCATCCTCACCGTGGAAATGACAAAAAAATCCGATATACCCGACAGACTTCCCGATCTCGCGGTCGCCTCCTACGACTGCGAACGCCGGAACGGCAGGCTCGATGTGCTCGTCTCGAACGTGGGAGCGGCGAAATCGAAACGGATCAAAGTCGCGGTCTATGACATGTCGGGGAAACGTATCGCCGAAGAGAATGTCCCCGCTCTCGACGCGCCGGTGGATTTCGTGGAGAAATCGGCGACGGTCAGCTTCGGCAACATCCCGGGGTCCGGCCCGCTCAGGATCGTGGTCGACGAGGGCGGTTCGCTCAAGGAGCTTTATCGCGGGAACAACGAAACGGTCGTGAACTGACACGGGGGACGCAAGCCGCAGACACCCGCCGGCCGTCCCCTTCACATGACCGCAGCATCGAAACGGCGCGAGCCTGGAAATATTTCCAGGCTCGTGTTTGTTTTCTGAATCCTGTTATCCAAAACACCCCCTCCGGACCTTGTCCCCGACCCCATCACAGGGGGACCCATGAGCCGCCGGCGTTTGCCATACCTGCCTCCCCTGTCAGGGGAGGTGTCACGCCGGTTACGGAGGGGTTATATAATCGTTACATCAGCATTAGGCGATGCATGCCGAACCGGACATCCGTTTTTCCGAATCGTGAATTGCATCCGCCCGGCCGTGCTCAACCGGTCTCGAGATCGTCCTTCCATGTGCGCTGCCAGTCAGCATTGTCGTGGAGACGATATGAGATGACATGGGGCGCGGTTGCAGGACCGTTCACCCTGATCATTTCACGGTCGCCGACACCGATTTCCGCGCGCGCGCACCATTGGAGATAGCCGATGTCGGAATAATCGATGCCCATGAGCTCGACACCGATACGGTCCACGGCCACGACGTCGGTCCCGGCCAGCGCCACGCCATGTTCGACCGGCGTGCCGTTCGCGGGGCCGTTCCCTTCCATGCCCTCGACACCGTCGATGACCGAAAAATCGGGCCGCATCTTCTTCGCCAGCTGGAACATGTTGTAGTTGACGCCATGAATGCCCGCCGCGTGGATCTTCGCCTTTTCCTGCTGGTTGCTGACGAACTCGGCATGCCCCTCCGGGAAATTGATGGGCGAGGCGAGCAGGATGTTCTTGAAGGCCAGGGTCGCCAGAACACAGTTGTGGGTCTTCATGCGGGCCAGGGAAATCACATAGACATCCGGATCGAGGAACATGTCGATGATCTTTATGGGATTGGGAGCCCCGTCACCGCCCAGTATCCATTCCGTCCTGTACGGGCGGTCGTTCAGGTCCATGAGCGTGAGATTGGAGTATTCCCGATCGAGGGGCAGGTATCCGTACTGTTCGAAGGTGAAATCCGTTCCCTTGGGAGAGGCGGTGGACTCACCCACGATGATCGGCATGCCGGTCAATGTCGAAAGATAATCGACCGCGCCGCGGACCGCATCGACATGGGTGGCGCACAGGGGATTGTCATGCCACACATTGTTCGGCTTGATCAGGATGCGCTTGCCTTTGATGCCCCGCTTGATTTCATTCTCGAACGGTTCCATGACAGTGCGTATGAGGTCGCGCCTGTCTTTTCCCGCAGCGAAAGAAACCGTCGCTTCGGCGCCCGCCGCTGAAACCTTTCCACTCCCCGCGCCCAGCGCAGTCAGTCCCGAAAGCCCGGCCGTGACGGATGACAGAAAGGTCCTTCTGTTCGTCATCATTGGTGTATCGATCCTTTCTTGTCCGCCCGTGGAATGAAAGGGCGGCTTGTTCAAGTGCAACACTCCATATCAATGGTGTCCGGTTAATCGATTGTATCAGGCATCACATGCTCTTGATAAAGAATAACATATATATTTCAGACGGCCTTTTCCGATTCACTTCGGGATATAGTTCCGACACGAGCCGAAACAAACTCACCCCCTGGCCCCTCTCTTTTTCAAAAGAGATACTATGGTAT
>CAYNWJ010000444.1:0-3730 GCA_964400815.1 uncultured bacterium | reverse complement strand
AAAGCAGACCCCTCCGGCCTCTTACGAGGCCACCTCCCCTTTCGAGGGGAGGTAGAGAGATTTCGGCAGCAGCAATGGCATCACACCATAAACCAATAAAATACCGGCGGTTGAATGACACGGCGTCCGCGATGCGGGGGCGTCGCGAGGGGGGCGCCGTGTCTCCGCCGGGACAGTTTCAGCACACCTGAAAGGACGATTTTCATGCCGAACACCAGCGAAATCGTAACGGCGGCCTGGCGGCTCCTGGCAGCCGATGCCGAACTGGCCGCCCTGTGCGCGGTCGTGAAGGGGCGGAAACGGCCGTCCACGGTGAAGGGGGCGGCGGTGACGGTCGAGACCGACGGTCTCGAACGCGGCCCGGGGGAGGGGATCTGGACCTGCACGCTTACGGTCGTGGTGTATGTTCCCCTGCTGGCCGGGCGTTCGCCGGACTTCGTAACGATGGACGGCATCGCCGGTCGTGTGCGCGCCCTGCTCGCGGACGCCGAACCGGAACTGGAGGGCGGAAAGCTCATGCCCCTCATCGAGGACGGGGGAACATCGGCGGACTGGGACGAGACCCATGAGGGGGAAGCGCGGCGCGAGCTGTACTTCGGCGTGGTGATGGTGGCGTTCTAAGGTCACGGACCCGCTGCCGTCATGCGGTCTCCCGTCGCGGGAAAATGAATCCAATGAAAGGCATAACATCATGAACGACAACACGTACGACCGCAGAGCCGAAGATAGTATCGCCGCCCTCGAACGCCGGGTGCGTGAACTGGAGGAGCGTATCGCCGCCCTCGACGCCCGTGTGCTGGACGAGGACCTCAAGGCCATCGGCATGAAATGACACCAGTTGAATGGAGGAGGACGGCATGAGGCCGGAAACGGAGTTCAGGACGCTGGCGGTTACGGTAGCGGAGCCCGTAAACCGCACCACGGCGGGGGTTTCCCTGGGCGGCGGGGACATCCTCGACCTGGGAAGCGTGGACACCACCGACGAGGCCAGGGACACCCCGGTGCGTGTGCTCTGGTGGCGGGTTACGGACATGAAGGGGGCGTCCGCGATTTCGAATATCCGTCTATGGATAAGCGGGACAGATGATTACACCGGTACGAACGCATGGTATCTGGACATTTCCGACGCCTGGACACAGGGCAGGACCGCCGTGCAGGTGAAGACGGGCTCTCCCGGGACCGCGCCCCTCTCGGAGCCGTCGGAAGCCAATCTCACCGCCATGGACGGCGGCCTTATCACCGGAACGGGCCACGGCGACACCTCGCGATACATCTATGTGACCGGCGCCATCGGGGTGAACGAGGCGGTGGGGGACAAGGCCGGACCGTCCCTGCACGTGAAGTTCGATTATGCGTGATGAGACCACTCACCCCCTGTCACCAGGATGTGACATCCCCCTCTCTCGCATGCGAAAGAGGGGGAAACCGTGCCGTATGAGGCTGTCGGACGCACATCACCCCTTCTCTTGAAAGAGTCAAGAGAAGGGGCCGGGGGATGAGTTTTGAATAATGCTCCACACAAACCACACCACGAAAGGAGGGCGACCATGCGCCGCCTGATCGTCATACTCACCATCGCCGGACTGTGGGCCGCGCTCTCACAGGCAGGGGAGGAGGCCGGTGTCATACGGCTGCCCTCGCCGGGGAACACGCGCACAGAGACCATCATCACGGGGGACGGGAAACGGGCGGCGCGCATCGGCGTGTCACGGCGGTTCCGCGTGGAGGACGGCAGGTCCCGTGATCTGGCTGCGGAGACCGTCGAGGAACGCCTCGGGGCCTTCACACACGCCGTTGACGCCGGGGCCTACCGGTACCGCTTCCGGGAGGGGGACAAGGCCGCCGGGCACCGTGTGGAACGGAATGGATATTATGTAACCACAACGCCCGCAGGGGAATGGACTGGAAAGACCACCACGGTCGAGACGCTGGCGGGCGGGCTCAAGGAAACGGTGTTCCTGGAATCGGCCACGGGTCCGGTGATTGCATGGACCGTGGAGACGAACGGCGCGCTCACGTGCGAAGGGGGGGCGCTCGTCCTGCGCGATGCGGAGGGGGGGATTGTGATGACATCGCCGCCGCCGGAGGCTGTGGACGCCGCGGGTGCGGTCGTGCCGGTCGCCGTGGAGCTGTCCGCGGACACGCTCACCTATGTCATCGACACCACGGCGGTGGCGGCGTGGCCCGTGGAGGTGGACCCCTCGTGGCGGGTGGACGGTTCCGGGACGGGAACGGGCATGACCTACAAGAACGGCGTTTCGTACATCTCCTATACGCGGCCGGCGGAAAGCGGTTCATATGCCATGACCAGCCATCTCAGCACCGGGCAGTATTACATCGTGTCCCTTTCCCAATGGTACATCCGGCGCGGTTTCATCACCTTCCCGGCGGCGGACGTGGTGCCCGCGGGAGCGGCGATCGACAGCGTCACCATATCCCTCGAGGTCAAGAACGATCATTCGGAGGTGAACTTCTTCATCAGGCTCTACGAGGGGACATTCACGGGGGACTCCATCGCCCTGGACTGGCACAACGACTTCGATGGCTGGCAGCCGGGGACCTCATCCTATACCGGAACGCTTCTCGCCAACCAGATATCCACCAGCAGTCTGGCGGCGGGCGACACGATCACGTTCACCCTCAACGCATCGGGCATGGCGCTCTACGATCCCGACGCGGAGTTCAGGGTTGCCCTCCTGTCCAGCCGCGATGTGTCGGCGAGCATCCCCTCCACCAGCGAGGCCGCGAACGACGAGTATATCGACTTCCAAACCGACAACCCCACGCTGACCGTCTGGTATACCCTCGAACCGCTCAACCCGCCGGACGGCTTCACCATGACCGCCATCGACACCGCAACCGTCGCCTGCTCGTGGATCGACGGCAGTGACAACGAGGACCGCTTCCTCATCATCGACATGGCGGACTCGACGGTGATCGACACCCTGGCCGCAAACGCCGTGGCCGACACCATCTCCGGCCTCTCCGCGAACACGAAGCACGTCTGGGCGGTGGCCGCGGACTCGTCGGGGGTGCTGGCCTGGTCCTTCCCCGACAGCGCCTATACGCTGCTTCCCGATCCCGGGGCGGCGGACATCCGCATCCTTCCCGCGGCGTCCGACAGCCTGCGCGTCTCCACGGACGCGGTGACGAATGCGGCCGCCGACAGCACGGGCATGGAGGTGGAGGCGGTCTCCGGTCACGGGGCCGGCGGTTCCGGGCCGCTCTACGGGACATACGCCTGGACCGACGGGGGGCTGGCGGCCGATTCCACCGTGGTCTACCGGCTCAGGCGCATCAACGGCGACGGTGTCCGCACGGCATGGAGCCCCGCAGCGGCCTGTACCCTGAACCCGCCCGATACGGTGACCGTGGTTCTCGCGGAGGACGGGCGGGACGATTACAACCGGGCCTTCGGGACGGGGCGCGTGGATTCCACCGTGGTGCGCGTGGGGGCGGCGGCCGACGGCGCTCCGCTGGACGGGTTCCTCGCGTTCCCCCTGCCCTGGGATGTGGTCAAGGGCGGCGTGGACAGTCTCTTCCTGAGCATGCGGAGAACGGAGGAGGGGGCGGCGGCAGCGGTGACCGCGAAGGTGTACGGCATCCCTGTTGCCGACATGCAGCCGGTGGAGGCCCTCGACCTGGGCGCGCAGGATTCCACCGGTGTAACTATTTGCTGGACAATAGTCAGCGGCGCAGGGACAAAGCGCTCTCCCGACCTCAAACCCCT
>CAYNWJ010000443.1:0-3732 GCA_964400815.1 uncultured bacterium | reverse complement strand
GGTGGCGCGAAGCGACGGAAGGGGGCTTTGCAGAGAGCGACTGAATCATACCTTGCTAACCGAACTGGATACCCGGCTTTTTTTATGCTATGTACGCCGAGACAGCCGCAAAGTCAAGAAATTTCACCGGTGGATGGCCGACGTCCAATCGGGATTTCCGCAGCTCCGGATTCAGTCGCCGCCGGCCGGGCCGCGCGACAGGTAATCCACCACCAGGACCGACTCCACATGAGGGCCCAGCACGCGTCCGAACGCCTTGTGCGCTGGATGGGGGAGATAGGCGTCGCGGTCCGCTTCGGTCAGGAACGTGAGCAGAAAACAGTGGGTGTAGCCGCGTGCGAGATTTTCAGGGCTCACATTGGTCCCCCATTCAAAATCCTGTATCGCGGGAATCTTCTCCGGCAAATCCCCGAAGGCGCGTTCCACAGCGGCGATGTCGGATTCGTCCGTCCCCTCCTTGAAGGAAAAGAGGACGACGTGCCGCAGGGCCGGCGGATCGAGGTCCATGTGCCACCTGATGCGCGGTGATCTGGCCGCCAGGTCCTCCGCCACGAGACGCGCCATGAGCGCCGCCCCTTTCGGGGAGAAATGCGTCCTGTCGTCGGGATCGCAGGATAGGACGGCGCTTCCCTCGTCGCCGAGACGGGCGAGTTCCCTGCCGCTGAGTTCGTGGAGATCGATGAGCATGGCGCCGGTTTCTGCGGCCACGGCTTTCATGGCCTCGGCATACGGGAGCAGTTCAACGGTCGGCCGGCCGTTTCCGTCGAATCTCCGGCGGTGCATGGGCGTGACGAAAACCGGTTCAGTCCCGTCCATGCGCGCCTCGCGGGCGTATCGCCTGAGATACTCACGGTAATCCGTCGCAGCGTCCGTGGATTCCGGCCTTCCGGGGGCATGGGAGTCGTTGTGCCCGAACTGGATGAGAATATAGTCGCCGCGTTCCGCCTTCGCCTTTTCCCACAGCCCCTCCTCGATGAAGGTTTTCGTGCTGCGGCCGCTTTTCGCCAGATTGACGATCTCCGCGCTTTCGGTGAAATACCGTCCGATCATCTGCCCCCAGCCCCGTTTGTCGCTGTCCGGAGGGTAGGTCTGTACGGTTGAATCGCCGATGATGACGATGCGGAGGGACGGTTCCCCGGCTGCGTCGTTCATGAAAAACGCGTGAGCGATGATGATGAGCAGGAGAGAGGCAACGGGCGCTGCGAAACGTTTCATATCCTGTATCCGTTGAAGGAGGGTGAAGGGTGAGGGCGGAGCGTTCCCGTAGACATTCGCCCCTATTTCGAGAACATCCAGCGTTTGAACTTCCAGTGGTGCAGAAGTTTCTGCATGAATTCCACGTCTCCCAGACGGGTGTCGAGGGATTTGATCGCCTCGGCGTTGGCGAGAATCTCCCTGTCCTGAAGCTCGTCCAGGCCGCCGTTCGCCACGAACGCCCGTATCTGCTGAAGTTCGCCCGCCTCCAGCCAGACACCGTGGTGGCGGCAGACATCGATGATCACCCCCGAAATCTTCTTGAAGTTGCGACGGGTCATGAGATCGTTGCAGACGGGGCATGAGAGGTATTTCACCTCTTCGGGCAGGGGCTTGCGGTGAAACTCATAGGGGATGGACTCGTCGGCATACACGTCCCGCTCTGAGGTGAGCCGCCTGAATTCGCTCCGGTCGAGCCAGAGGCCGTTGCAGCGGGGACACATGTCGAGGTTGTTGCCGCGGTAATCGTAATTGACCGTCTCGACGCCGCAGGTGGGGCAGAGGGGCGTTTCGTTCACACCCTCGGGGATATAATCGGCCCCGCAGAAAGGACAGCGGAACATCTTTTCGCTGAATGATTTTCCGCATGAGCCGCAGGTATGTCCGTTCATGATGAAGGAGCCTCCGTCCCTGTGACAGTGTCAACGACTGCCGGAATCAAGCGATCGTGTAGAGTGCGCACAGAAAGAGCATGGCAAACGGCGAATCATTACGATTCATGACAACAACCGCTGGACACGGGCATGAAAAAACATTATTATGAATTCATCTGTTAATAGCAAACATATACTTGTTGCTGACCTTTCGCAAGTCAAACCGGCGCTGCGCCCTTCTCGCACACGCTCACAGCCGGAACATGCGATTTCAGCATACAATGACGCTTCACCAAGCGTTTTATGCCGAAGGGGTGGTGCAATGCTCGATATTTATGTGGGACGGCAGCCAATATACAACAAGTCGCTCAAGGGTATCGGTTATGAACTCCTCTTTCGCAGCTTCCAGGAGGGGAAACCCTTTTTCCCGGACGGCGACACGGCCACCCGCGAGGTCATCCTCAATGCGTTCATGGAAATCGGCCTCGACACCATCGTCGGCAACAAACTCGCGTTTCTCAATCTGACCCGTAACTTCATCGTCAACAAGTATCCTCTCCCCCTCAAGGAAGACCAGGTGGTGCTGGAGGTCCTCGAGGACATCTATATCGATGACGAGGTCGTCTCGGCGGTAAAGGATCTCAAGGAGAGGGGATACAAGGTGGCCCTGGATGACGTTGTGCGCCTCGATGCAGTGGCGCCGCTCCTCGACATCATCGACATCGTCAAGTTCGATCTTATCGAGATGGACCAGAAACAGCTTCCGATGATGGCCGATGTTCTCCTGCGGAAAAACATCACGCTTCTCGCCGAAAAGGTGGAGACGGAGGAGGAATACGAGCGCTGCAAGCAGATGGGTTTTCATTATTACCAGGGATACTATTTCAGCAAGCCCAACATCGTCAAGGGCAGGAAGCTGCCCGATTCACAGCTCGCCGTGATGCGCATCGTCTCCAAGATCAATTCGCCCGGCGTGGAGATCGGCGCCGTCGAGGAGATAGTCAAGCAGGATGTCGCCCTCAGTTTCCGTCTTCTCAAGCTCATCAATTCGAGCTTCTACGGCCTCTCGAAGAAGGTCCAGTCCATCCGGCAGGCGCTCGCGCTTCTCGGGCTCCGAAAAATCAAGGACTGGGTGACCCTGCTCGCACTTTCCCAGATCGAAGGCAAACCACGCGAGCTCATGATCACCGCAATCGTCCGCGCCCGCATGGCCCAGCTTCTTTCCGAACACATGAAACTCAAGGAAACCGATTCATCCTTTACAGTCGGCCTGTTCTCTATTCTCGACGCCCTTCTCGATCTGCCCCTTGAGGACGCTCTCGCACAACTGCCGCTCACCGACGAAGTTAAGGTCGCCCTGCTGCGTCACGAGGGGAAGCTCGGCCAGGTCATTGCCTGCGTCGTCGCGTATGAAAACGGCGACTGGGAAAATCTCACGTGCGGCTCTCTTCCGCCCGAGGAGATCAGGCAGAGCTATGTCGATGCCGTCGATTGGGCGACGGGCCTCGGTTTCATCATCTGATCCTTTTTCACCGCTCCCCGATAATCGCACTGCTGCTGTTTCTCGGCATGAGTTTCCGGCCCGGGGAAATTTATGCCGTTATCACGAACCTTTCGTCATCGTCATAAAACAAAATAAGCTCTTGTTTATAAAGATAATGCATTTTCTTTAAGCAATTGGCACGCTCATTGCATTCTGTATGGCGTACGTTGTTTGGAACCATTGCTTACCCGAAAGGACACGCCATGCTGAGCAAGAATATGAGCGCCAACCGGCACGAGGTGAACACCCATGTCAAACAGGACGAGATTCACGAAACTCTCTGGGACGATGTCGTCCGCCTCGCGCGCAAGAACAAGGAATTCAGGGAGAACCTCGCAGCTC
>CAYNWJ010000442.1:0-3738 GCA_964400815.1 uncultured bacterium | reverse complement strand
TATTATTACGGAAGAAAAGAAGCGGCAATCCCTACGGCTTCAGTCCCCGTATCCGCGCGCATTCCGCCACCCGGCCGATGCCGAGCATGAGGGCGGCCATGCGGTTGGATACCTTCTTCTCCTTGGCCAGGGCGCGGACCGAGTAGTAGGCGTTCTTCATGATGCTCCGGAGCTTGTCGTTGATCTCCTTCTCGTGCCAGAAGAACGCCTGGATGTCCTGCACCCACTCGAAATAGGAGACCACCACGCCGCCGGCGTTTGCGAGAATGTCGGGAATGACGAAGACGCCCTTGTCGTTGAGGATCTTGTCGCCCTCGTTTGTCATGGGGCCGTTGGCACCCTCGACGATCATCTTCGCCTTGATCTTTGGGGCGTTGTCACCGGTGATCTGTCCGCCCAGGGCCGCCGGGACGAGGATGTCGCACTTGCAGGTGAGAAGTTCATCGTTGGAAACGGCGTCGGCGCCGGGATAGCCCTCGAGGAAGGTGTTCTCGGCGGTGTATTTCAGCACATCCTCGATGTCCAGGCCCTTCTTGTTGTAGATGCCGCTCTTCACGTCCGAGACGGCGACCACCCTGCAGCCCGTCTGCGAGAGGAGCCGGGCGGCCACGGAGCCCACGTTTCCGAAGCCCTGCACTGCGGCGGTCTTCTCGGCGAGATTGATCCCCAGTTCCTCGGCGGCGTCGATGATGGAATAGACGCAGCCGCGGCCGGTCGCCTCCCGACGGCCAGCCGAGCCCCCGATGGCGATGGGCTTGCCGGTCACCACGCCGGGCACGGAATAGCCCTTGATGATGCTGTAGGTGTCCATGATCCAGGCCATGTGACGCTCGTTGGTGTTCATGTCAGGGGCGGGGATGTCCTTTTCGGGGCCGATAAACGGGGATATCTCCCAGGTATAGCGCCGCGTGAGATTCTCCACTTCCTGGACGGAGAGTTTCGTGGGATCGACCTGCACGCCGCCTTTCGCGCCGCCGTAGGGGATGTTCACCACGGCGCATTTCCAGGTCATGAGAGCGGCCAGCGCGATGGTCTCGTTGAGGTCCACCTCGGGATGGAACCGGATGCCGCCCTTGGCCGGGCCGCGGGTGATGTTGTACTGGACCCGGTAACCCTCGAAGGCCTTCACCGTACCGTCGTCCCGGTTGATCGGGCAGGAGACGATGAGAATGCGCCGCGGATGGGACAGGCGCTCCCGCACGTTGTCGTCGAGTTTCAGTGTATCCGCCGCCTCGTTGAATCCCCCCATCACTTCCTTGAGAAGATCGCCGTGTGTCTGTGCCACCATATCGCCCTCACTCTCCCGTCTCGGTGTATCCGTTCCTGTATATGTCGGTTCCGGTATCGAAAAGCTTGATGACCCGAACAGCCATCACTGTTAAATATAGCACATCCGTTCGTGTCTTCACAATGAAAATAGCATATATTACAGCCATGTCATGCCGGCGCAATACGCCGCGTGAAAACAGCGAACCCGAACCCCGCAGGCCACGATCCATGCTCATCGACCTCACCCATCCCGTCCGTCCGGGCATGCCGGTCTATCCCGGCGACCCGGCGGTGGCCTTCAGCGGTTTCATGAACCACGGCGTGGACGTGTGCCGCGTGTCGGCCTTCTCCATGGGGACCCACGCCGGCACGCACCTGGACGCTCCCCAGCACATGCTTCCCGATGGCGAAACCGTGGACACGGCGCGAATTCTTGCGGCCTGCGTGGGCGAAGCGCTCGTGATCAGGCCGGACATCCCCCGGGGCGGGTCGATCGCGCCGGAACACATCGCTGTTCCCGCTGGAACCGAACGCCTGATCGTCGACACCGGCTGGGGGGCGCGTTTCGGAGAGGATGACTACTACTCCGGCTTTCCACCATTCGCCCCGGAGTCGCTTGATTACCTCGCCGGGGCGGGCATCGTCCTTTTGGGCCTGGACACGCCGTCCCTCGGCGGGGACGACGACGAGGACCTGCACCGCATCCTCCTCGCCGCCGGGATCGTCATCGTGGAGAACCTGGCGAACCTGTCATTCGTGGAGGAGGGTCCCGTCTTTTTCGCAGCGGCGCCCCTCATGCTCGAGGGCCTCGAAGGTTCGCCGGTGCGCGCGTGGTGCATGCCGCTCGGGGACATTCACCGCGGCACGCTCTGATTTCCGTTTCCCCTCAATACCCCCGCTTCTCGAACAGGGGCAGGACGGCTTCGTCGTATTCCTGTCCGCCGGTCTCGTGGTAGCCCTGCCAGTAATAGGGCATCTCGCCCCGGCGCGCCATGTGATCCGTCCACTGGGCCGTGAGCATCCAGTGGATGAGGTTGCCGGTGACGCCGGTCAGGGGGCTCACCTTTTCGTCGAAGCCGGGGGCGTCGATCACCCCGGCGCTCTCGTCGCTGTAGGAATTGAACGCCGCGTCAACCTCCTTGAACAGCCGGACGCCCGATGAGTCAGCGTCGGTGGCGAAAGGCCCGAAGGCAGTGGTGTACGCCTTCTTTTCGCGGGCGTAGCGCGCCACATTGATCTCGTCGGGATGGTTGGACGTGAAGGCGCCGATGAGAACGATGTCGCCCTTCTTGAGATCGTCGGCGTGCTCGGTGAAGGTGTCCGCGATCATGGAGCTTGACGCGCAGATGACGGCGTCGTTGACGAACATGTTGCGGCACTGGGTGGGACCATAGGTCGCCACGTCCTGGTTGTGGCCGTACACCAGCAGACGGGCCTTTTCGCCCAGGACCAGATCGGCCCACTTCTCGGCGACGAAGTCGATCTTCGGGCGGTCTGTGCCGATCATCCGGAACCGCTCGATGGCCATGTCCAGATACTGTTCAGCAGGCTCCGCCGCCGATCCCCGGCCCTTTGTGCCGATGAGCGTGGCAAGGGAAGCGGTGCAGGCCCAATAGACCAGGAACTGGGCGATGCCGGTCGACGGGCACAGCTTGAAGTGGGGTATCTGCGGCGCCGCCACAAGACCGTTGTCCCAGGGCACATGGCTGTCGATGACCAGGTCCGAGACCTCCTCGATGGACACCTCCATCCTGTTGGGCCGCAGACCGCCGGGCGGGGTCTTGTAGAACTTGTAATAGTTGTTGGTGACCCCCACGACATAGACGCCCCTGTCACGGAGGCCGATGGTGCCTTCGTCGATACGGTCGGTGATGAGGAAGTCGCCCTCCTTCATGGCGGCGAACTCCTCCGGCGTGGGGGTGATGCCCGTCTGGGGAAGCACCCAGGGCTGACCGGGGCGGTCCCTGCTGCCCGCGTACATGGCGAAGTGGCCGTAATTCACGTGGGAACGGATCGTTCCGCCGGCCCGCTTGAGCTCGTATGCCTTCTCCATGGCTTTGGATATGTTTCCGATCTGGGTGTCGCGGATGCCGCGGGCGATCTCGATGATGCCGTCGTAGTACTGGTCCATGAACTGCTTTTCCGGCGCCTCGAATCCGGTGGCGAATTCCGTTTCCACCGCGGCGAAGGCCCGGTTCCCCGTAAGCGCCGAAGCAGCGGCTCCCACCGCGCCCAGTCCCGCGAGAAATCCCCGCCGGGTCGTTTGCGTCTGCATGATGTCCTCCCCGGTTTTCGGCCGGTCAGTGATGATCTGTCAGTATCCCCGCTCCTTGTAGATGGGTTCGGCGAGCTTGTCATAGGCCTGACCGTCACGCTCGTGGAAGCCCTGCCAGTAATAGGGCATCTCGCCCCGGCGCGCCATGTGATCGGTCCAGGCGGCGGTGAGCATCCAGTGGACCATGTTCCCGG
>CAYNWJ010000441.1:0-3743 GCA_964400815.1 uncultured bacterium | reverse complement strand
GTGATTCGATCCACGGCGTTTCAGATCGACGTATTCGCCGACGATATCGACGATGTCGACGCGCGCCTTGACTTCCTCCTTGAAGATGCTGAAATCGTCGGCCATCGGGGGTCACCGCCTTCCGGGCCCGTAACCGCCCGTCATGCGAAGGATGAGCGGTCGATTCGGTACATCACGAGGCCCGACATGGTTTTCGGATAGAAATAGGTGGATTTCTGTGGCATGCGCTCGCCCTTGAGGACCGTCCGGAACAGTTCGTCTCCGGTCACCGCGTTCATGAAGAAGCTGATCTGGTCCTTGTGATTCGCCACGTCCTCTATGGCGTGTTCGGAGCTTTTGCAGAAATGGACGTGTTTGCCCGAAGCGATATCATCCGGTGAAATACCGAGCAGTCCCTCGATAATGACGGAGTGGAGAATGTTGACATCGAGTTCCTTGGGCGTGGATGGGCGTTTCAGCCGCGCCGTCCCGAAACCGTCGCAGGTGTAGATGACATAGCTGTTGTTCGTCTCCGAGTCCTTCGCGATCTCCCCGAGAAGGTCGTCCAGTTCCGCTTCACCGTAATATCGCACGTCGAACTGCTTCGCCAGTTTGTCGAAGAAAGTCCGCTGATTGTAGTCGCTCACCCCGCTGACCTTGCGGTGGGTGGGAAGGATGGTCAACCCCGTATCGTCAGCGTTCGAGAAATACATGGAGACGTAATCGAACGGTTCGTCATCGCTTGTGCGGTGCGGTTCCATCGCCTCACGGTAGGCGATGGCCGTTTCGTAACGGTGGTGGCCGTCGGCGATGATGATGTCACGGTCCTTCATGAAGCCGGCGATGCCGTCGATGATCCCGGGATCGGTGACCGTCCACAGACGGCGCTCGATTCCCTGCTCGTCGGTGAAATGAATATCGGGTGTGTGTGCGGTGGCCCGCAGTATGAGGGGCTGGATATCGTTTCCCGGGTCACGGAAGACAGAAAATATCTGGCTCAGGTTTGTTTTGGTCGCGCGGACCAGCTTCTGACGGTCGACTTTCGGTGCGGAAAGGGTCCGCTCATGTGGATGGACCGTATCCCCGAAATCCTCGATACGGAGCAGGCCCACGAAACCGTAGCGCGTCCGTTCTTCGCCGTTGACGGTGAACGTGTCGGCGCGGACATAGATGGCCGGACTGTCGTCGAGCCTGAGCACGCCCTTCTTCATCCAGTCGTCTATGTACGCGGCGGCCCGCCGATACTTGTCGTCCCCGGTGTCCCCGGCTTCGTCCCGTGTCTTGATCAGGCGTATGATGTTGTGGGGATTGCGGTCATAGAGCCGGTCCCGCCACTCGTCGTATATGATGTCGTAGGGCGGGGCGACGAGATCCTCGTGCTTCCCCGCGACCGACGGATCGTACCGCAGGCCGCGGAAGGGACGGACGATAGGCATCAAATCCTCCTAAATGTATTATAATTAAATATATATGCTGATGTTATCGGGCGCGGCAATGTCCTGATAATATAGCACTTCGGCGGGCCCGACAAAAGCGCTTTTCCCGGAGGAGACGATTCGGAGGATTGCACGCGGCGCCGGTGCGGGGTATCGTCAGGAACCGGAACGCAGGAAATCGAGGAACAGGCGCATGGTGTCGAGGAAGACTTCGGTTTCGATGCCGCGGATGTGGCGCTCGCCCGAAAAATCGCAGGGATCGTCGAAATTGCGGATGGTCATGTCGGTGATCCACGCCCCCCGCTCATCGAGCGATGCAATCGCCGTTTCGACCGCGCCGCCTTCAACGGTGCGCCTGCGTGTCCTCCCGCGGGAACGGCCGTATTCCGCCATGGCCTCCTCCGGCGAGAGGGCGGCCGTGCGCTCATATGCATTCCTCAGGGCCGTAATGTTCAGATCGAGCACCTGAAGCACATGGCAGGGACAGTCACCGAAGGTATAATCGGCCCGGTATCTGCCATCGTCGATGTCCGTTCCTTCGCGGTGGACATAGAGCGGACGGTTCGTCCCCTGCTCGTAATAGACGGCATGGGTATAGGGGAATTCCATGCCGGCCCGTTCGGCGCGTCTGGACGGGTCGGTGTTGATGGTGGAACGTTCGAGCCAGTCGAGGGCCGCCGGAATGGGTTCCAGGTAACGGCGGTCACCGGTCATGCGATGGAACGTCATCAACTCCCGGCAGCACTGAACGGTTCGGCCGGCGTGCCAGGCGTCCGGTTCATAGGTTCGCGCCCAGGCGGGCTTCAAGTCGCGGGAATATTGCTCCGCCCATGCGGGCTGCTCCGGTGGTCCCTGGGCGATGAGATGGAAGTCCATGCCACGGATGGCGGCCGTGCGATACCGTTCGTCCCCGAGCTGTTCCCATGCCTCGAAAAGCAGCCTGATGTTGTTGAAGGCGACACCGTCGTTGAGCGTGTAGTGGGACGTGTAGTCGGGACGGCCCTGTTTGACGTACTCGTATCTCAACGGATACCGCTGAGGCCAGGCGCCGTTCGGGTACTGCGATTCGAGGATGAACTCCAGTCCCCGGAGCAGCGGCCCGCGCCATGCCGGATCGAGGGTTTCCATGTACAGGTGCAGGAGGAAGCGGACCGAACTGGTGGTGGAGTCGTTGTCGAAGGTACAGTTCCCGTAATAGTGATTGTGTTCCTCCCATCCCCAGCAGCGCGAGCCCACTTCGTCATACCACCGCTCGATGCCCGTCATGTCGAAATCTATGAAATAGTGCCAGCCGCCCGACGGATGCTGTCCCCACACGATCGCGCCTGCTGTTCGCCGGGCATACTCGAGGAAGGTACGCTCGCCCGTCTCACGCCAGATATCGAGGAACAGTTCGCCGACACCGTTCGTGGCCCCCTGCACCCAGATCTGGGATTCTCTGGCGGGAACCTCGCCCCAGCGCTCCGAGAGGTCCTCCGAGTATTGCCAGAGAAAGCCGCCGTTCATGGAGACCTCATCCATCATGAAAGCCGAGGCCCGTTTCATGGCCGAGAGGACCTCTTCGCGTGACGGTTCCGCCTTGGCCGGGGCTGCGCTGGCGGAGAGGCACAGGCAGAGAGCCGTAACATGGATGGCGCGCTTCATTGATACCTCCCGTGATTTGATGCGGGACAACTGAATGGGAACGGAAACAATATATCATTTGCAGGAGGATTGCGCAATGAAATCGGCCATGTGCATGAGGGCGTGGAGATAGCGGGCGACCGAGTGTTTCGGGTCCGTCAGCGGCACCATGGACAGGGAATAGAACGCCTTGATGAATGAGCGTCGCCGTTCACGGCCCGGTTCGCTGTCATGCAGGGCGCGCCAGCCGCCCGATGTGGTCATGTCCCGCCAGGCATCGGCCAGACCCGCCCGTGACAGCGCAGACAGATCTCCGTCCCCGGAGTGGATTTCGAGTGTGCACCGTGATCCCTCGATATCCCACGCGAAACGGCCCGTTCTGAAGGCGGGAAGCTCGCCCGACAGCCACTGGTCCATCTTTTCCACATCCAGGATGTAATCACCCCGGTGAACGCCCCGGACACTGACCGGGTCGATCATGAGCCAGCGGCCCGTGCGCGTGTTCAGGAGTATGTTCTCGGGAAAGAAGTCGCCGTGAAGGAAACGGTCCCGGGCGGGTGTGAGGAGGGAGCGCATGCGCTGTGTGTCCGCGAGAAGATCGTCCATGTCGCCGGGACCGGGAACGGGACGGCCGTTGACCGTCAGCCCGTCGATGGCAGGGACGGCCGCGAACCGGGGATCGTTCTCCGCCCATGCGATGCTTTC
>CAYNWJ010000440.1:0-3749 GCA_964400815.1 uncultured bacterium | reverse complement strand
AAAATGGCCATTCACGCATAGGTATGTTATTGTTATTATTGATCATTAATTTTCAGAAATCGCCTTTTTGCCGGAGCATCAAACTTGATAACCGGATAATATTTTCCGGGCGACGGTCGTGGCGTGCTGACAGTGCCGATCGTCTCCCATCGAAAGAGAGGTCCGATGGAACTTCCGAAGCGGAAGATTTTCCCGGTAAAAAATGGAGGATTGCCGCAACTTTTATGTTGTATGACGCATGAATTATGATAATATATAGGTACGGGGGCCGCAGACAGCAACCAATACCGTGTATTTCATACATTTCAAACACGCCCGGCATACGGGCCGTCACCTTCCCTCCAAGGAGGACCATTCATGAGGACAGTCAAGATCGCAGCGATTCTCGCCGCAGCCATCGCCCTTGCCGCCGGCAGCGCCGGAGCCCAGCTCCGCATCGACGTCACCGGGGCCTATACCATGCCCATGGGAGATTTCGGCGATGTGAGCACGCCGGGATTCGGCATCGGGGCCGAGGTCTTCGCAACCCTTCCCATGCTTCCCCTCGAACTGGGCGGACGCGTGGCATACAACCGTTTCGGCGCGGAAGACGATTTCGATGACGGCAGCACCTCCATCATCGAGATTCTCCCTTCGGCGCGCTATGTGTTCGGACCGCCGCTGAGTCCCGTGAAGATCTTCGGCCAGCTCGGCGTGGGCCTTTACAACTGGAACTCGGAGTTTGAATTCAAGAACATCGACCAGACGATGGAAGACGACGGAAACGACTTCGGTGTGGCGCTGGGCCTGGGCATTCGCGGCAAGGTGGGCCCCATTCCCGGGCTTATCGTGCTGCCCATGTACCACATCATCTTCACCGAGGACGAGAACACCAACTATCTGGCGCTGAATGTGGGTGTCGCCTTCTGAACCGCGTCCCGGTGTCAAACGGTCATGGCATTGGATGAATCCATATGCGGACCGTCCTAAAAAACTTGACAACCGAGACCATAGTTCGTACACTTGTTGAGTGATGTGCGGGGATGCCGGGAGGATCTGCGAGATACCTTTCCCAGAGAAGCAAACTTCGGGACTCGGTTCCGTGTCACAGGCGAAAGCGAGTCCCTTTTTTATTCCGAATTCATGGCTGCGACCATCGAAAGGCGGCTGTTCATGGCGGCAAGCGCCCGTATTTTCAACAGAGGCTCGATTCTCCCGTCGATTCTGGAACTTGAGAGCCAGATCCGCGCGCAGAACGAATCCGCCCGCGAAAAGGCCGATGAGATCGTCGAGAAAGCGGAACGTGAGGCCGAAAGAATCATCGACGAAGCCCGCTCCTCGATTCGGGATATCGAAAAAGAAGAGCGCTCCCTGCTCGAAAAACAAATGGAGAACAACCTCGAGGAAATCGAAACCTCGGGTGACAGGCAGCTTGCCGATCTCAAATCGGCCATCGAAAGAAACGGGGATGCAGCGGTGGACTTCATCGTCGGAAACATCCTCCCCGGTGCGAACAGCGGGAGCGACCTGACCGAATGAACGGGATCTCTTTCCGGCCGCAAAGACCCCGGCGCGAAAGACGGCGCATATGATAGAACCCATGCAGAAAATCGAGATAGTCGGGCTCCTCGACGAGCTCGATCCCACCCTGGACATCCTTCAGAGCGAGGGCGTGGTCCAGGTGGAAGAGGTCCCGACAATCGAGGAATCCGGCCACAGCCACATACACCGCATCCATCTCGACGAAAAACGGGGCGATCTCCTCACTGCCTATGAGGAGCTTCTGGCCAATATCAGGGAGATCATCGAAATTCTGGGAGCGGGCTCCGCCGGTGAAGGCGTCCTCGACGGGGAGACCCGCGGCGAACTTTCCGACATGGGGCCTTCGGACATCCAGGATCACATTTCCTCACGGCTCAGAAGCATCAGACGCCTCGCCAGGCAGAAGCGGAACCTCGTGCAGGACATGGAAAGCGCCCGGCAGTATGAAAATCTGATAAGCACATTCCTCCCCCTGCTCCGGGAAGCGGGGGACGTGACGGAACTGGAGCAGATCGGCATTGTGCTCGAAAGCGGCGAAACATCCGTCCTCCAGGTTCTGGAAAGCCGTATCAAGGATATCGCGGGACCGGAAACCACGTTGTTCCACCGGGAGATGCCCGAAGGAAAAATCGGCGTTTTCATCGTCACGCCCGCCCGGGACCTGCCGGGGATACGCCAGCTTCTCGGCAATGAGGGGGTCGATGAATATCACATTCCCCGGGAATTCCGGCGCACGAAACTCAAGGACAGCATAGAGGTCATACGCGACAGGATCGAGGACATTCCGGCGGAGATCGCCGACATAGATCGAAAGCTCGATGAGATCAGGAGGGACCACGGCCCCGTGTTTCGATTCCTGCAAGCACTCTGTGTGGACCGCATCAATCAGCTGCGCGTGCTTTCCCGTCTCGCGAGGACGGACTATACCTTCATCGTTTCCGGCTGGACCCCCGCCTCCGCCCTGGGAGGGCTCGAGAAACGTCTCAACGAGCGTTTCGGCGAACGGGTGCATGTGGGAACGGTAAAAATGAACGAGCTGGACTATCTCCACATTCCGACCCTGATCTCGAACAGGGGCATGTTCAAGTCCTTCGAGCTCCTCATGAAGCTCCTGCCGCCGCCCAAATACGGTAACATGGACGCCACCCCGTTCATTTCAGTCTTTTTTCCGCTGTTTTTCGGCATCATCCTCGGTGACATGGCCTATGGATTCGCGCTGCTTTTCGCGGCAGGTCTCATCAAGTGGAAGGTTTCCAACACCCACATCAGGGACGCGGCGTCGGTGGCCATCGCAGCGGGCCTGTCTACGGTGTTCTTCGGATTTCTCTACGGCGAGTTTCTTGGCGATTTCGGCGAACACCAACTGGGCCTGCATCCGGTCGTACCCTGGCTCCACCGTGCGCAGGCGATCGAGGTGATCCTCATCCTGGCCATTTTGCTCGGCGTGATCCATATCGTTCTCGGTTTCGCCCTGAAGACCTATGTGGAGATCGTGATCCGCCATGTCAGGGGCATCATCGAGGGAATCGCCAAGATCGGCATCATCCTGGGGCTTGTTCTCATCTTCTCGCAGCTTTTCGCCGAGCTTTCCGTTGCCGTGCGCTACACGGGGTACGGTTTCATCGGAGCCGGCGTGATCGGCGTGCTGTTCACCGAGGGGGTGTTCGGCCTCATGGAGATTTTCAGCCTCTTCGGGAACATTCTCTCGTACAGCCGCATCATGGCGATCGGCCTGGCGAGTGTCATCCTCGCCATCGTGGCGAACCGTCTGGCGGAAGCCTCCGGGAACATCATCATCGGCATCGCGGTGGCGGCCGTCATTCACCTGATCAATTTCGCCATGGGAATTTTCTCTCCCACCATCCATTCGCTGCGGCTCCATTACGTGGAATTCTTTACCAAATTCTTCAAACCCGAGGGCAAACCGTTCAATCCGTTCAGGCGCATGGAGGGACCGTGATGATCCGGTGATGCGCACCGGGACAAAGGGCAGGATATGAATATACAATTGAAATACAAGCAGACACGACGGCAACAGGAGGTGGCACTTTGAAACGAACACTGACATTGACGGGGCTTTTCATGTTCATCATGATTCTCACGGGAGGCATGTGCTTCGCCGCGGGAGAAGGGACCGCGGCACAGCAGGGCTCGGTGGCGGACAGCATCAAATATATCGCCGCGGCGCTTTCCGTGCAGGATCCGCGAGATCGCCCCATCGAGAAACG
>CAYNWJ010000439.1:0-3757 GCA_964400815.1 uncultured bacterium | reverse complement strand
GGGCATCATCGCCTATGCCCTCGCGAAATCCGGCGCCATCGACCTGCCCGAAGCCGACCAGGCATTCCCGACCCTCGTGCGCGCCCTGCTTCCCGCCGGCCTCCGCGGCCTCGTGGCGGGCGGCCTTCTGGCGGCGCTCATGAGCTCGCTGGCGGCGGTGTTCAATTCCTGCTCCACCCTCTTCACCATGGACATCTATGTCAAGCTGCGCCCCAACGCCACACAGCGCGAACTGGTCCACATGGGCCGTATCGCCACCGGCGTGGTGGTCGTCCTCGGCATGCTGTGGATCCCCCTCATGCGCCTCATCTCGGGCGAGCTCTACCACTATCTACAGAGCGTGCAGGCCTACATCGCCCCGCCCATCGCCGCGGTGTTCCTCCTCGGCCTCTTCTGGAAGCGCATCAACGCTCCCGGCGCCCTCACCGCGCTCATCGGCGGCTTCATCCTCGGCATGGGACGCCTCTTCGCCGAGCTCATGAAGAGCAACCTCACCGGTGTCCTCCATGTCTACGCCACCATCAACTTCCTCCACTTCGCCGTGCTCCTCTTCCTCGTCAGCGTGGGCATGATGATCCTGGTGAGCCTCCTCACCCCGGCGCCCGCCTACGACAAGATCAACGGCCTCACCTACGGCACCACGGTCGCCGAGGACCGCGAACGCTCCCGCGCAAGCTGGAACAGGATGGACGTCATCCACTCCGTCGTCATCCTCGCGGTCATCGCCATGGTGCTCATCTACTTCTCGCCGCTGTTCCATTAGGGGGGAGGAAGAAAAAGAAGAAGCAGAGAAGCAAAGAAGCAGGAAACGAAAAACGGCTCTTTCCGGGGGGAGAGGGCCGTTTTTTTGGTTGTGAAAAAATCAGGAGGGTGAAGACATATATTTTTTATAAACAGCATAATACAAATATTATATCACCAGTGCACAATTCTTGTTGACACCATGCTTTTCAAGTTATATTATGCTCAATCATCCGCATTATTAGTTTGATATGAAAATCAGGTGTGTCTCATGGCAACGAAAGCATTACAAGCACGCATCATCAACGCAGACACTCGAGTCAGGGCCGCGCTCGGACGCACCCACCGGGTTTTCAACATCTGTCTTGCCCATATGATCGAGCGGTACATCGACATGCGGAAGGGCAAGTATGGGGACGAGTGCCAACAGTTGATGGCAGTGATATTGGATCGATCCAATACATTCGCCCATGGTGTCATGGACAAGTTGACCAGACCGGAAATCACCACTGAATTGGACGAAGGGTGGATAGAGCTTGCAAAACACATAATCGAAACTCAAGGCCCTCTTTTTCTTCAACATGAAGGTTTCGCAGACGTGGACGGCAGGAAAATCCACACCAAGGGCCACGGGAAGCATGTTCCGACACCCGACAGACTGGCTGTGACCGCCAAATTCTGGCACCAGGTCTGCGATGACGCCTCCGCGTTCCTCAAATCATATTTCGCCCTCCTCGATGACTGGCGGTCAGCCCGAAAGCAGTGGCTGCAGGAACGCGAGAAGTGGATGGAGGAACACGCCGATTTCATGCGTTTCTGGGAGGGGCCGTATGCCGCGTTCGAAAAGGATGTGGAGGAGGCACGGCTCGCTGCCCAGAATGCGGCGGGACAGAAGGAGACACGCCGAAAGGGCATTAAACGGACTCAGGGCAAACGGATCGCCCGCTGGCATCTGTGGTACGACTGGGTGATACGGCATCCTGAAACGGTGGAATGGAGGGGTCAGGCGTCAGCATCCGATTTCCGTCCCGTCCCGGATGACGTCCGGAACGAGGTTCAGAAGAAACATTCCCGTCAGGACAAGCAGGTCTCGAAATTCCTCGACTGGATACAGGACAACAATCCTGAATTGAAGGAACTGGATCGGCAAAGGCGCAAATATCTCCGAGACTTCCATCATTTCAGGCGTCCTCCAACGCTGACGCTCCCCTCTCCCGACAAGCATCCTGACTGGTTCCAGATGGAACGGGATGTGTTTTACCGTAATACCGACTTCGAAAAGGGTACCATCCAGCTCCAGCTCATCGATGAGGATTCAGACGGCATCTGGCTGCTCCGGTGGTTCGACGTCCAGATGAAATGCGATCCGCGTTTGATCCCGTCATACCGTGAGAAAGTGTATCAGGCAGAAGGGCGATTCCCTCCATATATCGACGGAAAACCGGGCAGGACACTGAACAGGCCGCCGGGGAACGGTGACGAACGCAAGGCGGGTGTCGCCGGCGCAAAGCTCATCCTCAAGAACGACTCGCACCGCCTCGTGTTCACCATCATCGACCAGAACATGCCGCGAAAGATCAGCCGCAAAAAAGTTTCCGGCAGGACATGCAGCGCCGACAACGTGTTCGATGGCAATGGGGACCGTGTTCCGATCCGCGTTCTGACCGTCGATCTCGGAATACGGCATATCGGGGGATTCGCCGTTGCAGAGGGAACGCGGGAAGACGACGGATGGTCGGTCTCATGGCTGAAAAAGGGTATCCTCGGCGGCAAACAGATTCCGAACCTGTATAACATCAGGGGCCATGACCGGCAATTGAAGAAAAGACGACGGCAGCGGGGCAAACCGGTATCCGGCGAAGAAAGTCTTGTGGACTTCCAGTTCCACCGCACCAAGATGGCGGAGGACCGGTTCAAGAAAGGCGCTCATGCAATCATTGAAATGGCGCGGAATTGGGACGTTCACATGATCCTGTTCGAGGAGTTGTCCTCCCTGTCGTTCAGGGCGCAGAGCGAGCGGTGGGTGAACAGGCAGTTGCGGGACATGAACCGGCGCAGGATCGTGGAAATGGTAGAGCAGCAGGCGGAGGAATGGGGCATTGTCTGCGACGACAGGCTCAACCCATATCTTACAAGCCATATCTGCTCCCGCTGTCTTTTGCCGGGGACACGGTTTTCTTTCAAGCGGAAGGACCCGTACAGGGAACAAAAGCCACGGAAGCATTGCCACGATCACGGGTATCCCATCTGGGATATCGGCGGCCATCTCTTCCGGTGTCCCCACTGCGGCTACAAGGTGAATGCTGATATCAATGCCGCCGGAAACCTTGCAAACAAGTTCTTCGGCCTGTGGACGACTCGATTCAAGCGCGAAAAGTGGGTCTATACATGGAAAGAAGATGACGAGACCAGGACATTTGACGCACGGAAAGTATTTGACGACTGGATAAACACCATATACGCATCATCCGGGGATTGACAACATATCCCGTTTCTTCTATATTGGTTTTTGCCCGATGCCATGTGACCGCTTCGGCGAAGGTTCAGGGCCTGTCCTCTTCCGGCAATGCCGGGGACAGTCATTCCTGGAAGAGAGTGTCACGTCATGCTCTGCGGAGGGCTGCACGTTTCTTCGGAAACTCAGGCTTCCCTGTACGGGTCACACCGGGGGCATGATACGCCGGGAACATTTCTACTTAAGCACGAGCCGTGCGCGAACCCCAAGCGGACATGAAAATCCCGGGAGGTTCGCGGAAATGGTGTAACCATCTTCATGCACGAGAGTTAGGCGTTGAGAAAGGGCGCGTATGTGTGTCCATGTGCCGCCATGATCGATCCACGGCTTGAGGTTCGCGATTCCGGCGTCCCAACCTGTTGTGTATTGGTATGATGCAGGGGGTGCCGTTGCAGCTCGTGCGTACGTAGGGATGGGCACAAGCCCAGTTCGTCGGCTCTGCTGTACACCCCGGGTTGCAGCTCGTGCGTACGTAGGGATGGGCACTCGGAATAATAGCAC
>CAYNWJ010000438.1:0-3770 GCA_964400815.1 uncultured bacterium | reverse complement strand
GGATTGACAGGATTCTAATCGTGGTTCATCCCGTAATCCTGAAAATCCCGGTTCAACACTGATAAAGCGCCGGAGTAAATGTGGTGGCTTAAAATGGGGAACTATCGGAAAAAATAGGCGATTGCTTCATCCATGACACAGGAATATATTAAACATCATGGATTAAACCGCTTACATATATAATCCCCATATCATTTCACATGCAGCTCGTGAAGGAGAACATCACATGTCAAAGAATACACGACTTGGCCGGAGAAGGTTCCTGTCATCAGCAGCCGGTTCATCGCTTCTGGCGGCATACGGACGGTCCACTGCTCATGCCGCCGAACCCTATCGCCTGGAAACACCGGAAATACGCCTCGGAATCGTCGGCTGCGGCCCGTATTCCCATGGCAGCTACATATCCTACATCAGCGGGGAAATGGGGGACCGGGTCCATCCCTCTCAAATGAAAATCACGCACCTCTGGGGAGATGATTACCACAGGAACTACGCCGGCTCTCTGGCGCAAAAAATGAGCGAAGAACAATTCAGACCTGGCCCCGGCCTGGCTGAAAAAACGGGCGCGGAACTGGTGCGGCGTCCCGGCGACATGCTTGGGAAAGTCGACGCGGTCATGGTGATGGACTGCGACCGTTCGGCGGAGCTTGCCGTTCCATTTCTCAAGCAGGGTGTCCCCACCTTTGTGAACCGTCCGTTCGCGACAACGATGGCGGACGGCAGGGCCATTGTTTCGGCGGCTGAGGAATCGGGAACGGCCCTGTTCACCGGCTCTCTCGTGCCCTGGATGGTCGAAACGCGGAAGCTGAAATCGCAGGTGGACAGGGACAACCTCGTTTCCTTCCAGGCCGATGCCCTGTCACAGAATTACGGGCGGTATGTCAGCCACGGCCTCGAATTCATTTATGGCATAGTCGGCGGTCAACTCAACCGCGCACGGCTGACAGGCTGGGACGCATCGGGCGGATTCGATCCGTCGATCCTGCCCCCGCTCCTTATCGAGCTTGAATACGAACCCGTCGGTGACACCCCCCCCTGCCGCGGAACGATGTATGCCAGCCGATACCACTTTCCCCATTACTGGTGGTTCCGGGGCTGTCATTCGGACGGCATGGTGGTGGAAGGCGATATCGTCAACCACGACGGTCTCGACCGCACGGACATAATCAACCAATGGTACATTTTCTTCCTGGGGATGGTCGAACAGGTCTTCCGGACGAACACGTCGCCCGAAACCGGCGCCGATATCCTGCACAAGCTCGGTACGCTTCTTGCCGCACACAAGTCGGCTGTCAAAGGGGGTGCGTGGGTCGGCATGGATGACATCGAACAGCATACACTTGCAACGACCATCATCGAGCGATGGGACGAGGACATGTAAGGCATTGAGTTGCAAAGTATGTTGCATCTTGACTCGAAATCGTGTCATCGATGCTCCACAGGCGGCATGAGGATTGGTAAACAGCTTGATTCTGCCTCTCATCCTTTCCCCTTGAACCGTTTCGGCATGTCATGCGGACAGGATGGTGTCGCGGCTTACATCCGCCGTGGACCCGAGCGTACGAAGGCGGGGCATGATGCAGAACAATGGCGTGGATGTTGGGGATAGTGTGGGGGAACATCGAAACAACAAAAATAAAAGGGCTCGCGCAATTTCACGCAAACCCTTGTATTCATTAATGGTGAGCCCGGAAGGATTCGAACCTTCGGCCCTCGGCTTAAAAGGCCGGTGCTCTACCAGGCTGAGCTACGGGCCCACCAAATATCCTTTACAGCTTTTAAATATAATATATGAATCACTATGAGTCAAACGAAAAGGAGCCTGCAAACACCCGCACTGGCATCTTCCCCGGCGGTCAATCGGAACAGTCGATTTGTTTTCTGACGGCATCGATCATGGCGAGCATGTTCTCCAGGGGCACATCCCCCTCGACCGCGTGGGCGGGAGCGAGGATGTACCCTCCCCGGCTGCCGTGACGGATCAGATCATCCACCTCGTTCCGCACATCGTCCGCCGATCCGTATGGCATCGTTCTCTGGGTGGATACGCCGCCGTAAAATGACAACCGTCCCCGCCATTCATCCAGCAGGGAGCGTACATCCATCACCTCCGGCTGGAAGGGATTGAAGCAGTTCAGCCCGATGGAAACAAGATCGGCGAACAACTCGTCGACATCGCCGCAGGAATGGATCATGACATATTTCCCCGCTTCCCTCACGACACCATACATTCGTGCCAGTACTGGCATGATGAACGTACGCCAGATATCCGGTCCCATGATGAGGCCGCGTTGCTGTCCCCAGTCGTCGCCGAAATAGACGGCATCGATGTCGTATTCGAGGGCTGTTTCCAGCTGGGCGATGTTGTAGTCGGCGATGGCGTCGAAAAGGGAGCGGACAAAATCGGGATTGTCGTAAAAATCCATCAGCAGATTGGTCATTCCCCGCATGGTCCAGGCCCGCTCGAAGAGGGAAAAGCCGATCTGATACACCCGGAAACAGTCGCCATACCGCTCGATTCGCCGGGGGATGTCACTGAAAAAGCGCGGATCGCGGGGATCGGGGAAGGTATAGCCGTCGAGTGTCGGTTCCGGCAGGACCGTCCCGCGCGGCGTGCCGATGTCCTTGTCGATGCTCCTGTCCCACACCACGCCGAACACATCCCTCACACAGCCGTCACCGATATCCTCGAAAAACCCGATGTCGCTCCCGAGTCCCACGATGTGATTATGGCACAGCGAGGCCAGGTCATCTCCGCCGAAATGGCGGGCCAGCTTCTCCCCCGCCTCCACGGTGAACGAGAACGACCAGGGAACGTAGGGCGGCTGTCCGCCGTCGAGCACCATCCTGACGATCCCGCGCTTCGTCATCACTGCCCGCCTGTATCGAAAAACTGCGCAGGAAACTCATAAACATACACCGTCTGAGGCGGCATATTCTCCAGGGTCTCACCGTCGCCCTGCCCCACCCGCTGTACGAACAGGTGGAGGTCGCCCGTCTCTTCCCAGAGTACAGTGTCGCATACCGGCTCCCAATGGCCGAGATCGAGATCGATGAGATCCACCATGCGCCATCGACTGCGGGTCGGGTCTTCGCAGACGGCGGCGGTGGCGCCGTTGCCCCGCTCTTCGTCCCGGAAGAGCATGACCACACGACCGTCAGCACCGGCGAGAAGCCGGGGGCGGGATATGGGAATGCGCTTTGTGCCGGCGCCGGCGAGGGTAAACGGCAGTGTCCGCTCGCCCACACGTGAAGTTCTCCACGCCGTCCCGTCGAACCAGACGAGAAAATACTGGGGCGCCGCCGCACCTTCCGGCCGCCAGTAGGTCGCCGTCATGGGGTTGCCGTCGGCATCGACCGCCGTGGTGGTGTGGTTGATGAGTTCGCTTCCCATGGGGATGCGCGCGATATATTCGGCCGTCTCGGCGGTTACGGGTAGCTTGTACCGTTCTCCCGTCGAGGTTGTCCAGGTCCTGCCGCCGTCCGATGTGACCGCATAGCAGAGATCGTGATTCGATGCGACATCGGGGGATTCCCGCCAGCACCAGGTGACATGCCATCTCCCGTCAGCGCCGACCGCGAGCTGATTCGTGTATGCGTTGCGCTCGCCCTCGCCGTCGATGAGCGGATGGGCGACCGCTGTCCAGCGTTTCGTTTTCACATCGTAGCGATTGAGCATGGTCAGCCCGTTGCCGGAGCTGCCGTCCCGGTAGAGGAACAGAAGACCGCCGTCGGGCAGGAACGCTCCGCCGGCAAGGTACTCATCGCCT
>CAYNWJ010000437.1:1633-3781 GCA_964400815.1 uncultured bacterium | reverse complement strand
GATGAACCACGATTAGAATCCTGTCAATCCTTGAATCCCATTAATCATGGTTCAAGCGGCTTACGGTCAATCGTCATTCTTCCCTCGTCGCCATCATCGGTTAATTGCGGTATTATCAATTGTTCAAAGAATCTTTTTGCTTATTTATTTGGTTGTAATACCATACTTTATAATAGCTTATGTGAATTATCCGATGGGTTTTCGGGGGAGTGCCATTTATCCGGCGGGCGCACCCTCCGTTTTCAAAGAGTCGCCCGCGTCCGATGCGAACGAGTCCCCCGCCCCGTACGGCTGCAGGAGCCGCACTGCATCCCTCGGAAGGGGACGTGGCTTCGAAGAAGCCGGAGGGATCTGCCTTTTGGAAGTTTCCCTGCGAAAAGACCCCTCTCGGACTTCGTCCTGTACCCCCCGGTCATGAAGTCACAAGAGCCCGGAAGGCATCGACTTTTTGCTTTCCCGCCGGGGACGCTCGTGCTATTATTGAAGAGCATAATCATTCTCATCGAAACCATCCCCCGGAAAGGACCGTCCATGAGCGACTATCTCTCCATCGCGAACGGGGCCGGCATGTGGCTCTCCTGCTCCGTGATCATCGTAATCGTACTCGTACAGGCCGTGCGGTTGAGCCTCATCGCCTTCCGCGCCGGCGACGCCATCGGCATGCCGCGGTCACAGATGGTGCTCGCCCTGCGCACCGGCCTCATCTCGGCGCTCGTTCCCTCCATCGCCGTCATGGTGGGGCTGGTCGTGCTCATTCCCCGTCTGGGCATCCCCTTCCCCTGGATGCGCCTGTCGGTCATCGGCTCGGTGATCTATGAGCTCCTGGCGGCGGGCATCGCGGCCACGGAAATGGGACTCGAGGGCATCTCCGGCGAATTCGACGGCACGGTCTATTCCCTCGCGGTCTGGACCATGTCCATGGGATTCATCTTCTGCCTTTTGTTCGTCGCGTTCTTCACACCGAAGATGAAGAAGATCAAGGACCGTCTGGCGGGCGGTGACGACCGCTGGATGAGCATCATGAATCTGGCGGCGCTCTTCGGGGCCTTCGGCTATCTGTGGGCCCAGTCAATCGCCCGCGGAGGATATTCCCTGATCGGCTTCGCCGGGGGATTCGCCACCATGATCGTCCTTCAGCTCGCCATACGGCATCTGAAGCAGTCGTGGCTGAAGGAATGGGCGCTTTCGGTGGCGATCATCGCCGGGATGGCCGCGGTCGGTTTCGCCTACAACAGCATGAGCGCGGGGGGATGACATGCCGGGAACGAAAGACCACATCTTCAACGAATACTTCATAAAGCCGGTGGAGCGCACCGGGAAACTGACCATCCTGGCCGCGGTGGTGTGCCTCTTCATACCGGGTCTCTATCTGTGGTTCTTCCACGGCCTCTTTCCGCCGACGGGGGCGCTGATCCGCTCGCTCATCGGCATCTGGTCCTTCGCCATCGTGTTCAGCATCGTCGAGCCCATCATCTATTTCTCCCTCATCGGCTTCGGCGGCACCTACATGTCGTTCCTCAGCGGAAACCTCCTCAACCTCCGCCTTCCCATCTCCATCACCGCCCAGCAGGTGGCCGGTACGAAAGAGGGGACCCCGGAGGCGGAAATCGTCTCGACCCTGGGCGTGGCTGGCTCGCTCCTCGCAAGCCAGGTGGTCCTCACCGCGGGCGTGCTTTTCTTCCTTCCCTTCGTGGGCAGGCTCGACGCGGAGGGAACGGCGATGGCGGCGGCGCTGGACCAGGTGCTTCCCGCGCTCTTCGGGGCGCTCGGCGGCATGTTCCTCTTCAGGAGCGTCAAGCTCGGCATCGCCCCCCTTGTCGTGGGATTCGTGGTGGCCCTCCTGAACAAGAGCCTGCCCTTTTCCTATGTCATCGCGCCCCTGGTGGTGGTATCGATTCTTTCGGCGCGGTTCATGTACAAACGGGGGTGGCTCGGGGAGGGGGATGTGTAGGGGGGAATGGTAACCCTGCCGCCATGTGCTGCGTCGTCGTTTCGGGCGAAAACTACAGGCTTTCCTCCCTGAACCCCCACACACCCTCCTGCAGGGCGCGCACGCCGGCGGCGGTCTTTTCGCAGATATCCATGTCGATGAGCCATGCGACATCACGGGTGAGGGTCTTGTAGGTGCGTGATGCATAGGCGAGGGCT
>CAYNWJ010000437.1:0-1623 GCA_964400815.1 uncultured bacterium | reverse complement strand
GTCGAGCCCGGACAGGAGCAGGGCCAGGTCGCGCCTGCGGAGATCGGCTGGACTGGTCCTGTCGCGGAAACGGTCCACGATGTGGCAGCGCCAGAGGGAACGCGCCTGGGTGTCGGCGATACGGTCGGCAAGCTCGCGGAGCACATCGCGCATGCCGGTGACGGCGTACCTGATGAATGTCTGCTCCTTCCCATCCGGCACCGTGATCCGATCGAGCACACGGCGATACTCAGGCTCCGTTCGGGCATAGTGGACGGTGAGCGAATGCGCCGCCGGACCGGGCACGCCCGATTCCCTGAGAAGATGATACTCCACGAGCCGCGATGTGCGTCTGTTCCCCGTCCCGAAGGGCATGATCCACACCAGATAGAGATGGGCGAGCACCGCCTTGAGGATGCCATAGACCGCCTTCATGTCCGCCGGCGGCGAAAAGGTCCGGCTGTTGAGCCAGTCGCAGAGGCTGTCGAGAAGGTCGGGACACTCTTCCGCAGGAGGCAGCGGATGGGTGTCGGGATCCATATCGGCGGGAGTCCCCACCGCCCGCAGTTCTCCCGGGGCCGCGTCCTGGGTGAGAACGAGACGGTCGAGGACGAGCCGGTTGTAATCCCGTATTGTGTCAGGGGTGATCTCCCTCCTGATGCCTGTCCCGAGACGCTTGTCGATGGCGCGGTAGCCTTCCATGAGATTCGTGTACTCCTGAACGATATAACGGCGCGAGGGGGGAACGCGGTCCACTCCCGCCACGATCTCCTCCACCTCGTCCACGGTGAGCGCGGCCCGGGCGGGAGGAAAGGCCGCATGGACAGCGCGGGCGAGCACCGAATCCGCCACGGCGCGGGTGTCATCGGGCAGCATGACGGCGTTCCCGACCGAGGCGCAGAGGGCGTTGCACTCACCCAGAAGTGTCCAGAGCCGCGCCGGCGCCGATGCCAGATTGACGGAAAACGTGAGCCAGGGAACACCACCATCGGGCGTCATATCATGTCCTCGTATAATACAATATATTCATAATTATAGATTATTTCTGTCCTACATCATGTCCCGAATAATACCCCCGTTTCGCTCCACATGCAAGCAAAAAAGGCGCGGCTAAGTCAACGGTCCCGCAGAGAAAAGCGGCACCCGCAGTAGTGCTGGCGATAGATACCGAGCTCCTTCGACACATCGCACGACCGCCGGAAGCCGTCCCGCTTCTTCCAGTCGCCTTCGACCCACTGGATCTGTTCACGCGCCGCCGCATCCCGGCCGATCGGATCGATGACCGACGCTTTCTTCATGGGCCCCGTGGTCAGGGTCGAGGCGATGGCTTCGAAGGAACGTCCGCGGGCAATTCGCGCCGTTTCCTCCAGACGCAGCCGGTAGCAGACCGGGCACCGGGCGCCGTTCTCCGGCTCCGTCTCCAGTCCCCGGACGGCATCGTCGAAGGCATCCGTGTCACAGCGACCCTCGATGAGATCGAATCCGAGCCGTTCCGCGACCATGCGGGCGGCCTTCAGTCTGCGGGCATGTTCTTCCGCTGGGTGGATGTTCGGGTTGTAAAAAAGCCCGGTGACATCCATGCCCTCGTCGCGCAGACGTTCGACCGCGGTCGTGGCGCAGGGTCCGCAGCAGATGTGGAGAAGC
>CAYNWJ010000436.1:0-3783 GCA_964400815.1 uncultured bacterium | reverse complement strand
GAACGATCAGTATAACTCACGTCGGCCATTTACACAAAATTTCTTACACGCTCTTTTTCATCACCCCAAAAGATGGTACATGCTCTCATATGGTCGATTAAAGCAATGGTATGAAATCCCGTTGGTTGTATTTCCTGCGTTAATTCATACCAGATCGAGTGACGCAGGAAGAGAACATCATCGAGCAATAGCAGTATTGGGGGATAATGTTTGAAAATACGATTGTAACTGATTTGAACAGAGACATCCAGCATCAAGTGACTTCGATACTACTCAGCTATAAATGCAAATTTTCCCCCACGAAATAAAATGTGATTGAAAATTCAGCCGTGAAATGAGTAAACAACGCTCGCTTTTTTAACAACTCATGGGTATCGTTCACGCCGCCATGCGCTCCAATATGACCTATCGAATGGTTATTCTTCCTCTCGCAGCACGCATCAGGGTGTGCGGCGATCCAGGTTTATGAATAATTCAGCATAGTATCCCTATCTGTCCAGATCCCCCACCTTCCCCGCCGGTTCCCACCCGTAACCCGGCTCGAAGTGCCGCCAGATCGTGCGCGAAACGGCCCGCATGAGCTCGAAGCCCTCGTTGTCGTCACCCCAGCCTGTGTCGGCCTGGTCCTTGGTGACCGCCGCGAATACATAGTCCCCCGAAGGCGCGTTCACGAGCACCATCTCCGAGCGCGAACGGCTCAGGGCCCCCTGCTTGGAGATCGCCTGCACCCAGGGCGGGATCTCCGAGAGAGCCTCCCCGCGCCAGTAGATGTTTGCCAGCACCCGGTACATCTCCTCGCTCGCCGCACGGGAGACGAGTTCGCCGCGGCGGATCATCACAAGCTGGTCGCAGAGCTCGCGGGGTGAAGCCTGTCCCCAGCCATGGGTCCGATAGGCGGCCTCACGGCCGGGTGTGCGGGAGTTGATGCGGAGCGAACGGAAACCGTCGGCCTCGAGCATGCGGTTGATGCGCTCCCCGCCGCCTGCCAGGGCCTGACACCAGACAGAGGCGGTGTTGTCGCTGTAGGTGATCATGAGGGAGACGAGCTTGCTCAGGCGGATTTCCACGCCGAGCTTGAACGAGGCGAGCAGGTCCTCGTTCATGCCCCGGTAGGGATGTGACGCGTCATATTCCAGCTTCTGGTGATATCCCAGTTCCGCCTGTTCGATCCTGTCGAAGATGGCCGCCATGATGGAGACCTTGATCATGCTCGCGGTGGGGAAGAGCTCGTCGGAACGGATGGCCGCCGTCCGACCGCTTTCCAGGTGTCGGACATACAGACCCGCCACCCCGTGGAACGCGTCAGCCAGCCGTCCGAGCTTTTCCTGGAGCGCGGCGTCGGGCGCTTCACGGGCTCCTGCAGCGGCAGGGGGACCAGAGGCTCCCGCAAGCAGCGCCGCTCCGTGTATCGCCGATCGTCGCGTCATGTTGAAAGGCATGGAGGTGGCTCCTTCCTGTGGCGGCCGCCGGCCGTCAGAAGTTCATTTCAGCGTGACATGGGACTGGTGGTCGATGGTCAGTTCGCGCACGCCGCCGGGGAGGCTCACGGTAAGCGTTGCAGAATAGCCCCCGCCAGTGGTGGAGAGCGACGGTGGTTCGACCCAGTTCTCTTCGGGTGAGAGGAAGAGACCGAGCTCGTCCATGGAACGGGCATAGCGGCCGTGGTTCCGGTAATGATCGCGCTGTGCGTAATAGATCTCGTGCAGGGTCATGCGGGCCGGTTCCGTGGCGTCGTGAACGAAGGAGACCGTGCCCGGCCGCTCCGAGGTGAACATGACATAGCCCCACTTTTCCGGGCAGTGCATGTTGATGACACCCGGCGGGGACCACACCCAGTTCTCGCCGGGATGCCCTTTCTCCTTGGCATACGCACCGTCCATGACCGTACACCGGTACTGGACGCGGGAAAAATTGACACGCCAGCGGTCGCCCTCGGCCGGAGGCGTCTCTTTGTGGGCGTATTCACGGAGCACCACCCATGGTATGGCGAACTCCACCGACCAGCCCTGGTCGCGGTCCGACGGGTCGTTCAGGGTGCCGTTCACTGATATCGAGGTTTTAAGGCCGGGCACCGACCACTCGTTTATCCGCTCGCCGCCGTCTCGATAGGGAATCATGAGCATGAGGTCCCAGACGGTGTTGAGGGCGTTGATCTCCAGCTCGTAGTATTCGTGGTTGTCGCTGTCGGGATCGATGAATATCTCGAAATCGTTGTCGTGATAGATGATGGAGTCATGTTCGGTGAGCGTTCCCCAGACGTCACGCTCCTGCATGTCGGCGGCCACATAGAAATAGGTATCGTCCCAGGTCATCTTCGCCTGTGTGCGGAACCATGGCCGCGGCTTGACCTCGCCCTCGATATCAACGAAATATTCTGTCCAAGGGATGAATTTCCAGGCCTCCTCCTCGAGAACGCCGTCCACCACCACGGGCGTGTCTGTCCTGTAACAGACATAGCCCCGGGGCTCGATGTCCTTCATGTTCCGGAACTCGTCCCGGTAAGGGGTCCAGTGGGTGTACTGGGCATGCGCCATGCCCGCGAGACAGAGGAGCGCGAGCATGAAAAGCGCGGTTTGCCGTGTTGACGCATGAAATCTGCTCATCGTCCATTCGTGCCTTTCGTTGGTGTCGTCATTCATGTTCGGATCTGTCGCCGTGGACGGTTCATTCGACCTCGATGAGAGAATCCTGCCGTATGGTGACCGTGGCGCGCTTTCCACCCGGCAGGCCCACGACGGCGGAGGCCGTATAGGTGCTGTCGGAGATGAGGGTCACCCCGGGCGGAACGAGCAGGCTCTCGTGGGCCCCGAAATCCAGACCGAGCGCCTCCACGCCGGGGGCGTATCTTCCGTGCATGGCGATATGATCGCGCTGTGACCAGTAGATGCCGTGGAGAATGTTGCGCGCGGGTTCGGTGGGATCGGGCCTGAAAACATCGGTTCCGGGTAGTGCCGTCGAGAACTGGACATAGCCCCATTTTTCGGGGCAGTGCATGTTGATGATGCCCTGGGGCGACCAGACCCAGTTGTCCTCACGGTGCCCCTCGAGCTTGCGGTACCGGCCGTCGACGACCTCGTGACGCCATTCAACACGGGAGAAATTGACCCGCCACTGGTCGCCGTTCAGCGGCGGAGCTGGTTTGTGGGCGTATTCGCGGAGGACGTCCCACGGGATGGCGAACTCCACCGACCAGCCCCGGTCGATATCCGAGGGATCGTTGAGCGTGCCGAAGACATGGACGGCGGTCTTGAGCCCCGGAATTTCCCAGCCGTTGTCCGCGGGGCTTTTGTCCTTGTATGGCTTTTTCAGGAACAGGTCCCATTCGGTGTTGAGGGCGTTGATCTCGAGCTCGTAGTATTCGTGGTTGTCGCCGTTGGGATCGATGAATATCTCGAAATCGTTGTCCTGGAAAATAACAGAATCGTGCTCGGTGAGCGTCCCCCGGACATGGGGTTCCTGCAGGTCGGCGGCGACATAGAAATAACGGTCGTCCCAGAGCATTTTGGCCTGGGTGCGGAAGCGCGGCCGGGTTTTGACACCGCCTTCTATATCGATGAAATAGTCGGTGAGTGGCGCTGTTCTCCATGCCGGATCGTCGAGCCTGCCGTCGATGACGATGGGCGTGCCGGTCCTGTAACAGACATAGCCCCGCGGAGTAATTGTGCGCATGTGCATCCACTTGTCCGATTCCCACTGCTGCGCGGAGGCGGATGAAGCCGTTGCCGCGACAGCCAGAACAACAGCGATCTGCATGCATGCATCGCACGCGCGAAGAATCATCGT
>CAYNWJ010000435.1:0-3785 GCA_964400815.1 uncultured bacterium | reverse complement strand
TGGGACCGACAATGAAAGCCGAATATCCGGAGGTAGAAAACTACACCCGTGTATGTTGATCTCCTTTGCCCGGGGAGCCTTCCCGCGCGCGAAACCGTCGAGAATGCGTGACGAATCAACACCGCCGGGAAGAATCCATTCATCGTCGCCCATCTCCATCCTCTGGGAAAGAAACGAGGCGAGTGTCTGCCGCCGTGAATCAGGTCGATTCATTTTCCGCGGCGTCTCCTGTCTGCCCGCTGTCTTGGCCCGCAGCGGCATTCTGTTCCTGGTATTCGAAATCGATCTTTTCCCTCTTGATCTTGCCGAGGGCGAGATTGATCGGTTTCAGCGGAGATTCGGGTCCGAGATATTTCTGGGCCTTCGTATTGATCTCGCGGGCGGCCTTGGAAACCGCTATGACGAGCTCATAGGGATTAATCTCAAGCTCGTCGAAGGGCTGATGCTCGTAGTCATAGTCGAAATCAATCCGCTTTTCTTCCATCAATATCTTCCTTCCAGTCTGTGAGGGAATATAATATACGATCGCTTTTCATCATTTCCGCGTCGAAGATCGTCACCATGCGCCCGACCGCAGCGTCGAGCTCGTCGTTGACGATGATATAATCGTATTCAGGCATGCGGGCCACCTCATGCGGAGCCGCGCCCAGGCGCATACGGACGACATCGTCCGATTCGGTATTGCGGGCGCGAAGCCGTTCTTCAAGGGCGCCCGGGGTCGGGGTCACCACGAAAACGAGCACCGCTTCAGGATAGCACCGTTTGATGTTGAACGCCCCCACGGTGTCGGTATCGAGAACGATGGTGTCCCCGCCCGCGATCGCATCATCGAGCGCCTTCTTTTTCGTTCCGTACCGGTTGCCGTGCACCTCCGCCCATTCGGCGAACTCTCCCCGCCCGATCATGCCGTTGAACTCTTCGGGGGTCACGAAATGGTAGTCCCGACCCGGCCGCTCGCCTTTTCTCGGCGGCCTCGTCGTCACCGATACGGAAAACCGCACCTCGGGCCGCAATTTCATAAAACCGGCCATCACGCTGGTCTTTCCGGCCCCGGACGGCGCCGAAACGACCATGATCATGCCTTTTCTGCGATAGTCCCCACTCTGTCCCATGCGTCGGTCGTTCCCCGTCATGTGTTTCAAGGTGTGCGCATCGTTCACGGCTTGACGGTCATTCCATGTTCTCGGCCTGTTCGCGCATCTTTTCCATTTCCTCCTTGATTCCCACGACGATCTGGGAAATGCCGGCATTCATGACCTTTGATGCGATGGTGTTGGCCTCGCGGTTCATTTCCTGGAGAAGAAAGGTCAGTTTCCTGCCCGAAGCCTTCTCACTCTCGAGCTCCGCACTGAACTGTTCACGGTGCGAGTCGAGCCGCACGCATTCCTCGGTGATGTCCACACGGTCGGCGTATTGCGCGATCTCCTGGGTGAACCGCGCCTCGTCGATCGTGGTCTTTTCGAGAAGTTTGCAGATTTTGGCGCGGAGGCGGTCGGTGTTGGCCTCGACAGCTTCCGGGGCTCTTTTTTTGATTTCCTCGACATGCCCGGCGATCGCATCCAGGCGGGCGGCGAGATCAGCCCCCATCGCCTCGCCCTCCTTTTCGCGCATCTCCCGGTGAGATTCGATGGCAGCCAGCGCCGCATCCCGGGTAAGGCTCCACAGTTCTTCGACATCGATGGCGCTTTCGTTCCATGACACTGTCTCGGGCAGATTCAGCACCGTGGCCGTATCGAGAGTGTCGGGGATGCCGCAGCGCTCCGACAGCTCTTTCGCAAGAGCAGCATACCGTCCCGCGAGATCATGGTCAACGCTGATTTCCTGTGCTTTCAGACCCGTCCGGTCGAAGGAGACCGTCAACTGGAGACGTCCACGATCGACATGCTCCTGGACCATCTTCTTGAGGTCGTTTTCATATTCGTTCAGAACGCGGGGCAATTTCGATCTGAGATCGAAGAAACGGCCGTTGACACTGGACAATTCCACGGTTACCGTCATGCCCTCCCGGCCGCATTCGCCCCTGCCATATCCCGTCATGCTTCGTATCACGCATTTCCCTTTCCCATTCAGCCGCAAAACCGCCGTCCGCGCACCTGTTCCGGGCGGTCAGGGCCACCGTGAGTTTGCATATTCCTCGCAATCTTATAATATAAACCATATGTGGCAAAAAAACAACTCCCGGCTGGAACATCGGAATTCCGCACGAACGCCCTCACCCGTTGATCCCCGGCTTCACGGTGACTCCCGTGCGGAAAGCCATGGATATGAAAGCGCTTGCATAGAGCATCCATATTTCCTATTTTATACGAGCCGTGCGGAGAGGTGACCGAGTCGGCTGAAGGTGCTCGCCTGCTAAGCGAGTGGCGGTTAACCACTGCCCAAGGGTTCGAATCCCTTCCTCTCCGCCATTTTCATGTCCGCACCATCTCCCCGACCACGAAGCCCGGGGCACGTCCGGCAAAAAATCCTTGCCTCAACCCCCCATTCAAGCGCTACATTATCAATGATACGCCCCCGGTGATGCAGGGAGCGCCTGCGGCATCCCAACAAACCTGTTCGTGTGCGGTACAATACGGGTGGTTTCATCATGATGAAATATCTCAGGAGATCGGGCAAATACGGCCTTCCGCCGGGTACTGTCGTCCATGTCGGCGAAAAGAAGATCGACCGTGTGAAAATACGGGTCATCGATTTCGACGAAAAGAACCTCTCGGAATTCGAAACGGAGTCGATTGAGGAATGCCTGCCCTACCGTGATTCCGATACGATCACCTGGATCAACATCGACGGTGTCCACGACACCGATATCATCAAAAAGATCGGGACCCGCTATATTCTCCATCCCCTCGTGCTCGAAGACATCGTCCACACGAACCAGCGGCCGAAGCTCGACGACTATGAAGATATCCTGTATATCGTCATCAAACAGCTGTTTTACGACCGCAGCGGGCAGTCGCTCGACGCCGAACAGGTGAGCCTCGTCCTGGGACAAAACTTCGTTCTTTCATTTCAGGAAAAGCCGGGCGACGTTTTCGAACCCGTCAGGGAACGTCTCAGGAACAATCTTGGCAGAATCAGGAAATCGGGGGCCGACTATCTTGCCTACGCCCTGCTCGACAACCTCATAGACTCGTATTTCATCATTCTCGAAGAGATCGGCGAATCCATCGAGGAAATCGAGGATGCCATCTTCAGAAATGCGGCGCCCGAGGACCTGCGCCTCATCCACGGACACCGCCGTAATCTGATACTCCTCCGGCGATCCCTCTGGCCCCTCCGTGACGTGATCGTACAGATGAAAAGCGGGACATCAAAGCTCGTGGGAAAATCCACCGGCCCCTATCTTCGGGACCTCATGGACCATACCGTCCAGGTGGTCGAAACACTCGAACTGTTCAGGGACATGCTCACCGGCATGATCGACCTGAACATGTCTTTCTCAAGCAACAGAATGAACGACATCATGAAGGTCCTCACCCTCATCGCCACCATCTTCATTCCGCTCACATTCATCGCGGGCATCTATGGAATGAACTTCGAAAACATGCCGGAACTGCATCTTGAGTGGGGATACTACGCCACCCTCGGCGCGATGGTCGTCATCGGCGCCCTGATGGTGTGGTATTTCAAGAGCCGTAAATGGATGTAACCCGCCCCGCCAAATGAAACGAAAACTCACCGCACCATCACCATCTTCCCCTGACGCGTCATCCCGCCGGCGGTGACCCGGTAGAAGTACACGCCCGAGGCCGCCCTACCGCCGTTTGTGTCCTTTCCGTCCCACA
>CAYNWJ010000434.1:0-3796 GCA_964400815.1 uncultured bacterium | reverse complement strand
GGTTTTCGCCCGCTCGGCCACGAGCCGCCTGAGCAGGGGGCCGCCGATACCGCCCCCGGTGATCGAGGGATTGTCCTCGCGCGACGGGCAGTTGTCGGTCGCGATGGCCACACCGTGCTCGTTCAGGAATCCGTCGCTGTAGTCACGCTCCGGCATCTGGAGCCAGAAATAGCCGTTGGTCACCGGGACCTGGGGGATGCGTGTTCCCGCCGGGAGGTTGACGAAGGCGTCACGATCATGTTCCATGCGCTCCACCTTCCACATGCCGAGGGAGAATTTGCGGGCGTTGTCCTCGTTGTGCCCGAAGAGCACGCTCCCGTCGGCGGTGGCGTCCTTTCCCGCCACGACGGCATAGCAGTTGAATTCCCAGGCGGCGGCGGGAAGGGCCGCGGCCAGGACGATGATGCTTATAAGCAGTATGCGGGCGAAGCGTTTGTTTGTTGTCATGGCAGTCTCCTCGAAGGGGCATATCGTTCAGGACGGCTCGGCATATCGCCATCATGCAATAAACGTCATTCGCCCCTGGAATTCAATTACTTTGTTGCCGGAAGCTCCCCGGATGTCTTTATTACATCAGAAGAAACGGAACGACCGCTTGTGATATCATCGCACAGAGAAAGGAGCTTCCCATGGCAGACAGACGATCGCGGCGCAGGTTCCTGCGCTCCGCCGGAGGCATTTCGGGCGCGGCGGCGCTGGGCGGCATGAGCCCCATCCGCAGGGCCCAGGCCCAGGCGGCGCCGATCCCCACGGTCGAGCTTATGCGTGTCGGCGTGGTGGCCCTCGGCGACAACAGCCACATGAACTACAGCATCTGGGCCCCGACCATCAACATCACCGAGCCCGAGGTCTGGCCCGTCCGCTCCACCCGCATGCTCATCACCCACTGCTGGGACAGGGAATACGATCGGGCGCAGGCATTCGCGCAGAAATACAAGTGCGAGGCGGTCCGCAACTACGACGACATGGTGGGCAAGGTGGACGGCATGATATTCGCCGGGTTCAACGAGTGCAAGTGGTGGCCCCAGCTGACGAAGCCCTATCTCGAAGCGGGCATCCCCTGCTATATCAACCGTCCTTTCGCCTACAGCATGAACGCCGCGAAGTCCATGGTCGATACGGCGCGCAGGAACGACACCCCGATCCTCTGCACCGACGAGCGGGAATACATCAAGGAGGCCCATGTCGGCCGCTGGAAGGTGGGCGAGCTCCTCAAGGAGGGCAGGAAGATCATCGGGGTCAATTCCGACAATTCGGCGGGATACGAGTACCCCCAGCACGGGGTCCACGGGCTCTATTTCATGCTCGCCATTCTCGGGCTCGATGTGGAGCAGGTGAGCCTTCAGGCGGACGGCTGGTGGCGGGAGGAGACGCCCACCGCCCGCAAACGGATGACCTGGGGCACCCTCAATCTCCAGTACCGCGGCATCCGGCACGAGAACGGCGCATCACAGGACAAGCCCTTCGCGGCGGTCCAGCAGCAGCTCTCCGGACAGGGCGCAAACGCCGGCATGCGCATCTACTATACGGGCGGCTGGTGGGACATCATGAACCACTGGACGCGGGGAGAGAAGCTCAACCGGCTCTATTACCTCTTCTTTCCCACCATCTTCGCCATCCAGCGCATGTTCGAGACGCGTAAAATGCAGTGGGACTACGACTACATCCTCGACAAGACCCGCATCTTCCTCACCGGGTTCAAGTCCCACTTGGACCACAACGGGGCCATGACACGGGTGGCGGACCTGCCGGACGACTGGGAGGCGCCGTCGCCCTATCCCGACTGGATCGACGAATCGATTTTCGGGTGAGTGGCCGGAAAGCCCCAACGCACCAAGGCCGCCTCGATGAAAACGAAGCGGCCTTGTTCTTATCATTTTGGCGGCGGAGGATCAATCCTCTCCCATCATGCCTTCCTTGAGGCCGTCGCTGGGCGGATGGGGACCGAACCAGATGGAAAAGACGGCCTCCATGAAGTCGCTCCCTTCGATCACACCCTTCTTGACACCCTTGACCGTCACTTCGGTGCCGGTTCCGGGAATGTAGGTCACGGTGATGGTGTCGCCTTTGTTTACCGGTTCTGTGAAGAAGGAATTGAAAGTCATGATGCGTTTTTCGAGCGACGGCAGGAGATCGGCGGCGTTTTTGCTGAATCCCTCGTTCCAGGCCTCGATGAGCTGATCGGCGCCGATCTCGCGATAGAGAATATGCATGTGGATGCGTTTTTTCTGGTCCGAGCTGATCACCGCATCGTATCCCGAGACCGGGTTCTCCAGATAGAGCGCCCCGAGATACACATTGATGATGATCTTCTTGCGGACACCCACACCCATGAGTGTGCAGTTCGAATTCTTAATCGTCACCGTTTCCGGAAAATCCACTCCCTTGACCTCGCGGGCGACGGAAACCCCGCGCCCTGCGAAAAGCGTTACGGCCGCAAGGAGCGCAGTACGGACAAGAGCGCTTCTCCTCATGAACATCCCCCTCGATATGTGCGGTTGCGCTTTCCTTTTCATACCATGTGAGACAACAATATATGGCGATATAGGGAAAAAGTACTGTATTACCGTTTCGGACGCAAGGATTAATGTTTAACTGACAATCCCCCATTTTCCGGCACAAACATATATTTCGAGGCTTTTCAGTTTCTGAACCGGGATTTGGGGGATTACGGGATGAACCGTGATTACAATCCTGTCAATCCTTGAATCCCATTAATCATGGTTCAAACGGCGTTCGGTCAATCGTTATTCTTCCCTCGTCACCAGCATCGGTTACATGCGGACTGATAATTATTCAAAGATTCAATTCTTACTTGCATGTTGGATGAAATACCGCACTTTATAACAGCTTATGTGTATTATACGATGGGTTATAAGGGGATTGTCATTAAATGTATAAGACGCAACCTGTAGTCTTTTCAGATTCCCTGCGAAAAGACCCCCCCTCGGACGTTCCGTCCGGTCCTCCCTTTCGATGGGGGACGAACGGACTGCGGTAGTTTCGTTCAATCACTTGAGACCTCTCCCATGCAAATACTCATGAGAGTTAAGGGGGCGCATGGCAATCTATCACGCCTTTTCAGGTTTCGCTGTGATCTGGATCACTCCTCGAAACGGACATCACGGGTGTCCTCCTCGAGGCCCGTCGGCTCCGCAAGGGAACCGTAGAGCTCGGGCCGCCGTGTCCTGATCCAGCGTCGGCCCGTCGATTTCGGTATGAGATCGGGATCGAGGTCCGCGATCACCATGTCGTTCCCCGCCTTCCATGTCTCGGCGAGTATCCTGCCATAGGGATCGAGTATCATGGCGTTCCCCGTGCGGACCTCGTCGTCGTCCCTTCCCACGCCGTTCGAGAAGATCAGGAACATGCCGTTGTCGTGGGCGCGGGCGGGCAGCCAGCGCATGAGCCATCCCCGCCCCTTGTCACCCCTGAACTCGTCCTCGATGGTCTTCGGGTCGTTATGCCGGTTCTCCCAGAGGGCGGGATCGATGCGTCCCATGGCGAAGGGGCTGGAGGTCTTGCAGCCTCCCGTCTGATGCGGCGCGATGAGAATTTCCGCCCCCTTGAGCGCCGTGATGCGGACGTTCTCTCCGATGTTGTTGTCATAGCAGGTGAGCACACCCGCCCGGACACCGCGGGGCGTGTCGAACACGGTGAACCCGCCGCCGGAGGAGAGATGGGCGCTGATGAAACAGTGAATCTTGCGGTGAAATCGGAAGCTGCCGTCCTGCATCGCAACCACATAGGTGTTGAACAGCCTGCCGTCGGGCGCCGCCTCCACGAATCCCGCTCC
>CAYNWJ010000433.1:0-3819 GCA_964400815.1 uncultured bacterium | reverse complement strand
GAACGATCAGTATAACTCACGTCGGCCATTTACACAAAATTTCTTACACGCTCAATACAGAAGATTCCTTGAAGAACAGCACAAACGCTTCAAGGAATTGATCGAAGAGCGTACAGCAGACGAGGAAATGCAGGAGAAGGCGTTGAATGCTTTGATGGCGATGGTTGAAAAGTAGATTTTATGACGTTTTCAAAGTCATGCAAATTGTCCACAATCCCTTCAATTTCCTCCACCAAATCCCCAAACCCTGCCCTCGATGGCGGGGTTTTCTGTATCTGCGGCGCCCTCGCCCAGAAGCACGGGACCGCATGCCCGTCCCTGCGCACTACCGCCGTTCCGACTCCGGTATGTGAATGGCGGTCATGGCGCAATACCACTCCGCCCGCCGGGTCTGTTCCTTGTCGGTCCGCCGCCCGAGCCAGGTGACATAGAGCGTCCCGCCATCGGGAGACAGGGCCGAGCCGAAGGTCCCCTCGCACACGTAGTGATGACGCTCCTCGATGAAGGGGTGGAGGAACACGATCACCTTCTTCCCGCCGGTTTCGGTGTTGTACTGCACGATGGGAGAGCCGCCGCGCTCCGAATGGCCGTGCGCGTTGCCGGGACAGTAGTAGAGATATTTCCCGGTCGGATCGGCGTCGATCGAGGCCACATAGGCCACGGTCGAATACCCCGGCCCGTTGAGGGCGGCGTCGGCGATCTTTTCCGCCCGTTCGGTCCGCACGTCGAAGCGGTAGATATTGCCGTCTCCCTTCGTCGAGACGGTATAGATGTATCCCTGCGGCGTTTCTGCGCTGGCCGCCCGGATGCCGATGCTCGTATCGAGTTCGGTGACGCTGTTCGTTTCGGGGTCGTAGCGGCGCAGGGTATCGAAATCCTTGCTCAAATAATACACATATCCCGTCGTGGGTGAAAACATCATGCACCGGTAGGGCCCTTCTCCGGGTCCGCTCCGGTACAGAACGCGCCGTTCCCCGATGTCATAGGCGAAGAACAACTGGTTCTGCTGCGTACCGCCGTAGAAAATGAGACGTTCCGGGTCCAGGACGCTCACCGGGATGCTCTCCTTCCCCACGGGGCCGTGGCTCACGATCTCGCCCCGCTTTCCGTCCGGATGATATCTCAGAATCCAGTCACCCTCGAAGAAATATTCGTCGGTCGTGTATGAGCTCGATCCCCGGTGGGTCGCGAAATAGAGCCAGCCGTCACTGCCCAGGTCGATGCGGCTGTGGATCTTCGCCGGGGTGTAGTGCCCCTCCGGCATGTCGAGCAGTCCGCCGATGTCCAGTACGGTCTCGAGCTCGTTCTCCGCCGGGTCGAACGCGTACAGGTAGCAGTTCCAGATGTGGTCGCCCACGGCGGAATACCACACGTCGCCCACCATGGTGTTGTCGCCCCAAACCGACCAGGGATCGCCCGGATAGGTCTGTTCGGGATAGAAGGCGAAATCGACCGTCGGCGGCGTCTCCGCAATCGTGAAATCACCGCCTGCGAGGCTGTCCGGAGGAACGAGAAAACGGTCCGTCGTGTATGACACCACCGTTCCAAGCGGGAGCGGCAGGGGCTTGAAGGGCTCCGTTTCAGGGGTGTTCCCGGCCCTGACCGGTTTGGGAAACACCATGATACAGAGAAACAACCAGGGAAAAGCCATTTGATACACCGAACGTCTTTTCATCCATGGACTCCTCGAAAAATTATGTGGCTTGTTGTCATGTTGACATCTCATTTTTCAATTGCACCATGCAATGAAATTTGAAGACAGGTGTACTGTCAAGTGAAAAACAACCGCTGACAATCCCCCATTTTCCGGCACAAACATATATTTCGAGGCTTTTCAGTTTCTGAACCGGGATTCGGGGGATTACCGGATGAACCTCGATTACAATCCTGTCAATCCTTGAATCCCATTAATCATGGTTCAAACGACGTTCGGTCAATCGTCATTCTTTCATCGTCGCCAGCATCGGTTACATGCGGTTTTATCAATTGTTCAAAGAATCTTTTTGAGTTGTTTTGGATGTAATACCATATTTTATAACAGGTTATGTGTATTATCCGATGGATTTATGGAGGATTGCCGGTAAAATCCTTTCACATTTCCGCTGTCCGGTGTTATAGTAGACGAGCAGTTTAAGCCGAACATCAACCGGGGGGAATGAATGAAACCATACAAGCCCGTCCTTGCCGCATGCATGATGATCCTCGTTTCCGTTGCCGAGGCATCCGCCGATGACGGTTCATGGTACACCGCGTATTTCGGAAGCCGTGATGTCGCCTATCAGGGCGAGGCATCGGCCGATGTGCGGGTGAAGATCACCCTCGTCAATATCCTCGACATCGACCGTACCGAATGCCCCGTGGTGATCAGGCGGACCGACATGCCCCTGCCCAATCACTACCCCGAATGGATCACCGTGGTCGATCCGGACAAGCCGCCGCGCGAACGGGAGGTGAACGGCCATTATCTCCTCTCCCAAATGGACGACATCGACAAGGACGGCATCTGGGACGAGCTGTTCTTCATGGTGGATGTGAAGGCCCGCGAGACAAAGACCGTATACATCTATATCGCACGCAACATGGCCGATCAGACGCCCCACCGCACCCATGCCGAGATCGGGATGTACGGCAAGCATGTCATGCCCTGGTGGGAGTCGGAGCACATCGGCTGGAAGCTGTGGTATCCCGATGGTGCGGACATGTACGGCAAGCGCGAGGCGAAGCTGGTGGCCAATGTCATGAACACGAACCAGTACGGTCACGACACGCCCTATTCTGTGGGAAGCGACATCATGTGGGTGCGAAGCACCTTCGGGGCGGGCGGTGCCTGCCTGTTCGAATTTCCCGCGAATCCCGATTCCATCTCGCGGCCGCGGTTCAATCCCAACCGGGGGAAAGGGCCGCTCGATGACGCCCGCTATTCCTATGACGTGGTGGTAAACGGCCCGGCGCGGAGCATGATCCTGGCCCGCACGATGAACTGGCGCACCGGCGAGGGTGAATACGAGATGGCGCAGTATTTCACGTCGTACATGAACAAGAACTATTACACCTGCGTCACCACCTTCCCCACCTTCCACCCCGGCAACGAGGGGACGGCGTTCGGCTGCGGGATCAGGCGCATGGAGAACGAGGTCCTCTTTCACCAGGAGGGGGGTGTGGCCATCTCGGGGACGAACGACCTGCAGAGCTATATCACCCCGAACGAGGGCGATCCCGGTCTCAAGGAGGGCGTGGAGCAATTCCTCGGTATCGCACTGGCGGTAAAGGACGACTTCAGGCCGGAATTCCATCACACGAAGGCGTTCGGGGAGAACTATACCCTCCGTATCCCGGAGACCGGCAACCGCTCATTCGAATTCATGGGATTCGGCGGCTGGAGCGAGGGGCTTGTCTGTTCGGGCGCGGAGGAATTCAAAGAGTATGTGGTCACCGCCGCCCTCGAATACAACAACCCCCTGATCGTCGAGCGCCTGACCGTGGAGCGGAAGGAAGAGGAGTGAGCGGCGCGTTTCAGCATCCCCGCCGTCACGGATGGAAAGACCGGGCGGCGGCTGCCGGTACAGTCACACGTCGAACGATATCGAAGACGTTCCCTTGGGAAGCGTGAAACACACCGTGACCGCATCCCCTTCGCGATGCCATGTCCCGTCGGTTGTGAGATCGAGGGGGGAGCGCACCTCGCGGAGCGGTGTTCTCTCCGCACGTGACGCGAAACGGGGAACGCCCCGCGCCGCGCCGTCGATACGGACCGTAAAGCGCGGCGATGAGAAGGGCGCCCGGAACGATACGTCGCCGCCGTTTCTGTCCATCGCCGTC
>CAYNWJ010000432.1:0-3828 GCA_964400815.1 uncultured bacterium | reverse complement strand
CACGGCCGTCGAGCGCCGAGATGTACAGGGTGTTCCCCGCCCAGACAGCGGGGCTGGCGGTCATGGCGGCGCCATCGGGGCCGAAGGTCATGGCGTCTGGCCTGACCGGCTTGCGCGACGAGAGGTCGGTGGTGGCGACACAGGCGACCTTTACCTGCATGTCGCGGGGCAGCTTGTCCACGAACACGTTCACCCGCGCAGGCTCGGCGCCGAATTCCACATACTCGCTGTAGAATTTGTTGAAGTCGCCCAGGTTGTAGTCGTTGTTGAGATAGACGTGGGTCCAGACCACATGCCGCCAGTCGAGCCCGGATTCGGCCAGAATCTCTCCGACACGGTCGAGGGCGCGCTTCGTCTGTTCCCCGATGTCCGGGGAGAAACGTCCGCGTTCGTTCGAGCCGTCCTGGCCGGAGATATAGAGCGTGTTGCCGCCGAGGACCGCCGGGGGATAAAAATCGTCAGATGATCCGATGGCCTTTCGCTTCGAAAGGTCCGATGTGGCAATGGAGGTCACCTCGACCATGGAGGGGCCGGGAATGGTGGCGGCGCCGAACATGGTGCATCCCGGCGGATTGTCGGGAAAGAACTCGTTGAAGGCGCGGACCACCTCGTCGCGCCTGCTGAAATCCTCCATCATGATCCAGGTCGTGACCACGTGACGCCTGTCGAGACCCGCCGCCTCGAGTTTCGCGCGAATGGAATCGAAAATGCGCGAGGTGCGGGAATGATAGCTTTCATCGGGAGACGTCGCCCGACCCTCTCCCGTCCCGGCGATGTATACGTCGTCCTCGAATTGGACGGCGGGAGAATAGAGGGATGTTCCGCCCGCACCCGGCGGGATGTAGATGGTCTTTTCGGGAAGCTGCGCCTGCGCCGTCACAGAGAGAAGAACGCAGGCGAGTGTTAAAAAGAATGCGCACTGGATCGATCGTTTCATGGTGAGCCTTTCGTTTGTAGTAGTATGTATGCCAAATGATACCATTCATGAGTTGATGCGCCATGTCATCTGTTGCTCAGGTCGTCTCCCCAGTTGTTCGTATCCCGCGCCCCCTTTTCGACCGCGCATGAGAAGACGATGAGTTCAATGTCGCCGGAGCCGTTGTTGTACAGGCCGTGGGAATCATGCAGCGTACAGGGAACGGCGTCGCCGGGCCCCAAGTTCCAGGTGGTGTCGTTGACCGTCATGCGTCCCGAGCCCGAGACGATAAAATAGACTTCCTCGATCATGTTGTGCTGGTGATAGCCGATGGAGGTGTCCGGCGGCAGGACACAGTGGTCGATGAATTCCCAGTTGGTGGCGAAGGATTCCCTGTTCCACATGCGGCGGAACAGTATCTCCCCTTTTCCGTCGTGGGCGTTCGCCGCAGGTTTGAGGAGGCTCCTGTCGAGGAACGTGTGGCGGAAGGGAGCGGGCGATTCGAGCCGTGTCTGCGTGAGGTCGTCGCCGTAATTCACCGCGTCGCCTTTCCCCTTGGTGTCGGAAACGGCGAAATAAAGCCACCGTATCGGCCGGTCGCTGTGATTGTATATCCCGTGCGACGAGCCCCTGCTGCACACCACGCAGGCGCCGGCCGGAAGCTCCGCGGTGCGCCCGTTCACCGTGAACCGCGCAGGACTGTCGAGGATGATGAAAATTTCCTCCATGTGACGATGGATGTGTTCGCCGATGCTGGCCTTCGGCGGAATCTCGGCATAGGACATCGCCAGCACGTTCGTTTCGAAGATGTCGCCGGGAAGAAGCGAATGAAACGTTATTGTGCCCGCGCCGTCGTGTGAGGCGGTGACCGTGTTCGAGGGCGCCTTCTTCACATTTCCCCACACCGGCGTTCCGGTCTGTTCGGCGTGAAGCGGCACAGTGTAAACAGTGATGATCGCTGTCACGAGAAGCGGAAGCACCTTCCGCGGTTCGATATTCATAATTTCCTCCCGGTCCGCTTCAGGACAGGCCCTGCGCCCGTCTGATACATTCGCTGAATACGAGGAAGCTGTTCTCCACACAATCCCGTGGCACCGTGGCCGGCAGGTCCTCCGGGCGGTGCCAGAGATGAAGCGTTCTCTCGTCGTATCCCCGGCTGTTCACATACACGGCACTGGCGCCGCTTTTCCTGAATGGAATGTTGTCGAGCTTGAAGCCGTGTGCAACGGTTATATGTGGTTTTCCGATGATGCCGGGCATGGTGTGTATGTCTTCGATGATGCCGGACAGCTCCCTGTCGAGGGTGGTGATCTGGAGGTTCGGGCCGTATGTGAGCGAATCGAAGTTCACGAGAATCCGGATGTTCTTCATGGTCCCCTCGGATTCCCGCATCGCCGCATACCGGCGGGCCCCGATGAAACCGTACTCCTCGCAGCCCGTCGCCAGAAAACGGATGGTGAATTCGGGACGCCAGCCCGAAAACGCGTGGGCCAGCATGAGCATGACGATGACCGAGGCGGTGTTGTCATTGGCCCCGGGCGACGCATACACCGTATCGGCGTGTGCGATGAACAGCATTTCCCGTTCGGATTTCCCGGGGATTGTTCCAATCACATTCGAGGCCGGGACGCCATTGTGAAAAAGCATCTGCACATTGATGAAGACATGCGCCTTCCTGTCCGCTGCTTCGGCGAGAAACTGCCGGTCCTCTCTTCCCACGTTGAAGGTCGCGATTCGCTGGAGGCCCTCGATTGCAGCGTATATAGGAATGGCCCCGCCGTGGTCGTTGATCGTGATGTATGCCGAATATTCCTGTTCGGCGGGATCGAAAACGGCGAAGGGGACACGCTCGTCGTCTGTACGGACGAGATATCCCTCCTCACCTCCCCTGGATGTTCCATAGCAACCGTGGGCGGCGAAGGTTTCCATCTTTTTGCCGTCGATGACGAGTTCCGCCGGTTCGAGCAGCTTCCAGTTCTGGAAGAAGAATTCCTGCATCCGGACATCGGAAAGCGATCTGCTCATTTCGTCACGGAGAAGAGCCGTCACCCGATCATATTCCGGCGTTCCCGAGGGATGGGGGCCGATATCGACGCATATTCTGTCGAGGAGGGTTTCGAGATACGCCTCGCGCTGTTCCGGAGTGTCGACAATGCCGGGAACGGCGGGAGCGGGCGAGCCCTGACCGCAGGAGAGCGCGAAGGGAAGCGCGAGCGATCCGGCGGCTTGCGAAAAAAACTGACGTCTGTGCATCGTGGTGTGGTTCCTTTATATACATCTTCTCCACCGCGCCGTGAGGAACGGTGTGAGCGTGATGTGGACGGTTTCCTGGTGACGTTGGCCCTCGGCTGGCTGTTCGGGGCGCGCTGGTGGTGGCTGGGGCTGATTGCGACCGTCTGCGGTGCGGGCGCGGGTTACGCGGCCGAGTGGGCGCAACTGTGGCTATCGTCGCGCAAGTTCGAGGGGGCGGACTGGCAGGCGCACCTGCTGGGGGGGATGGTGGCGATGGCGCTGTGCTGCTTCGCGTGGCTGGTGCGTTCGATGGTGCGGCGGGCCCATCGCCGCTACGAGGATGATGACATCGCGCGGGCGTGGGGCGTGGGCCTGGCGATCACCGCGGCGACGGCGTTCTTCACAATTCAGGCGGGCGTGTTGCTGCGGCCCGGCGCGCTGGCGCCGCCGCGCGTGGACTTCTATGACAACGTGGCGGTGAAGGGCCGGTGGATCGCCGCGTACGGCTGCGTTGAGGGCGAGTGCCACGAGCACGTGTTCTTCTTCACCTGGCGCGGCGACGAGCCGATCGAGCGGGCGGTCAAGTATCACGGGCGTTACCTGCCGATTCCGGATCGCGACCTGCTGCCGATCGGCTGGCGGCCCTGCAGCTCAATCTGATCCGTTCGCACGCCTGCGGC
>CAYNWJ010000431.1:0-3845 GCA_964400815.1 uncultured bacterium | reverse complement strand
GCGGTTTTCAATTGCTGAACCGGGATTTTCGGGATTACGGGATGAACCACGATTGCAATCCTGTCAATCCTTGAATCCCATTAATCATGGTTCGAACAACGGTCGGTCATGTAGCCATCAACGGCGCCGTCGATGTTTCAAAGAGAACGCCTTGCATTAAGATGGAAGATATCCCATGCAAAATGATGACATATGTGTGTTATGCGCTGATTTTTCGGGGCATTGCCGGAAAAGGTATCATCTGACCGTGCGCGTCCGTCTTCGCCATGCTCATTCCGCTACATCCGGTGCGTCATTCCCGTCCGTGAGCCACGCGAGGTTGAACACCGCAAAGGTGATGCGTTCATAGGCGTGTTCCTCCCCCCGTTCGTACAGGCAGCAGATATCGCCGCCGGGGACGATTCCCAGGCAGGAATAGGCGGCGTTGCCGGGATGGAGGGTCTTCGACACCGCCCAGGTGTCGCATTCGTCATAGCTGAGCCTGACGGTCATGTTCACCCGCTTCGTGTCTGCGGGATTGGAGAAGAGAATACGGCTCCGGCCGTCAGCGGGCCACGAATACCGCAGGATGCTCGCCTGGCAGACCGGCTCCACGAGGGCCTCGTCATATTCCCTCGGCGACCAAGTACCGCCGCCGTCGGTGCTGACCGATACCGCGCGCCGGTTGTTCCCGGAATAGTTCCGCATGTTGAGGAGCACACGGCCGCCGGTCAGCTCCACCGCCTGACACTCGTTGGAGTGTGGCTCGACCGATCCGCCCAGTTCCCATGTGACACCGTGATCGTCGGAATGGATGGTGTGGGATCCATAGACCTTCGCGCCCGCGACGATGTGGTCGCAGGGGACGAGGAGCCGGCCGCTTTCGAGCTGTATCCCGATGCCGGGGCCGGTGGCGTACCAGGTCCAGCCGGGACGCTTCGCCGTCCGGGTTATCTCCCGTGGTTTCGTCCAGGACGCCCCGTTGTCGCGGCTGGTCATCACCCACACCGTACGGCTGCCCTCGCTGGTCCCGTCTATGATCTCCGGCTCGGAGTCGCGCCCGAGGTTGTGTGTGAGGAGCAGGTGGATGTCGCCGGTTTCGCGGTCAACCACGGGGCAGGGATTCCCGCAGACATTGTCGCCGTCGTCCCAAAGGAGCTGCATGGGCTGCCACACCCGCCCGCCGTCGAAGCTCCGCTTGAGCACGAGATCGATGTCGCCGGTGTCGGATCGGGCGTTCTTCCTCCCCTCGCAGAAGGCCAGGAGGGCGCCGTCCGGAGCCGTGGCCAGCGCGGGAATACGGAAGGTGTGATAGCCGTCGGTACCGCTTGTGAAGACGTTGATCTGCCGGAGGGAGGGTTCGGCGGCGGCGGCGGTGGAGCAGATGATCACGGAGATGAGGATGAGCATGGACTGTCTCATGCGGAGTTTCCCGATCTGGCGGCGGCCGTTACGAGCCGGGGCGGCACGCGGTTCGGCTCGCGAATGTGGCTGCGGGCAGGGATCAGATGACAAGCTCGAGATCGATGATCTTCAGGTTCGCGGTGTCGATCATGATGGGCTTGATCTTCTTCTTGTATTTGTTCGTGGTGATGATGATGACCGGGCGGCTGAGGTTGTCGGTATTGACCTTGGCCACGACACCGTAACTCCCGATGAGCGCGGGATCGACGATGTTGGCGATCTTGACATAGGAGCCCACGGGATAGACGGCGATCACCTGGCTCAGTGTCTGGACGATGTCGCGGTTGTAGACGGTTCCTGCGCCGAGCATCATCTTCTTGAGCACATCCTGCGGGGAGAGCTTGTCCTCGCCCAGGGGGTTGAGGACGAAATTGTCATAGGCATTCGCCACCGCGCAGATTTCGGCCATACGGAAGATGTACCCCTTGGTCTCGCGGCATTCTATCTTGAGGGGCGGGGCGTTCTTGCCCTTGAGCCCGATGGGGAATCCGGAGCCGTCCTGGCACTCGTGGTGCTGGTTGACGACCTGGCTTTCCATGGGTTTGATGTTGCTGTCGTTGCTTAGGAGAAGATAGCCGAAGGTGGGGTGTTCTCGGTACAGGTTGCCTTCGTCGCGCTTGTCCGGCGGGGCGTCCTTCTGCATCTGCTCGATGATGATTTTGCCGACATCGTGAAGGAACGACCCGAGCGCCAGGCTCTTGAGCTCGGGGATCGAATACCGGTAGCGCTTGCCGATGATGACGGAAAGGACGGTCGTGTTGATGGCATGGTCGATGAAATAGGAATCCGAGGTCTTGATCATGAGGTTGTTGAGGAATTTCGCCCCCACATCCGATATATCCTTGAGAATCTCCTCCACCAGCTTCCTGATGCCATAGGCGATGTTGAGCCCCTTGAAATGCCCGGAGGAAAAGAGGTCCATCACCTTGCTGTGGGACATGTCCTTGAACTGAATCGACTGTTCGATGGTATCCCGCGCATCCTTGAGCTTTGAGGCCGCATGCTGCTTGATCTCGTCGGAGATGATGTCCTCGGGAATGACATCCTCGGTCCCCTCTTCCATGACATAGACATGGCTGTAGCCCTTTTCGATCAGTTTTTCCTTGATCGCTTCGCTGATACGGTAACCGGCGCCGAGCAGAAGCTGGGTTCCGCCCTGATAGATGGACTTGCCGAGCACCATGCCGACTTCGAGGTCTTTGACAGGACACAATCTCATGGATCCACACATCTCCCGCTGGGAATAGAAATACAACGGCCCCGTATGTCAGTGCCGCAGGCGTACATCAATCATACGGAGAAAAAATAAGAAAATCAAGAAAAAGAATTGCAGGTTTTTACGGCTGTTATTCGATTCACGTCATTTTTTCAGGATATCCAGGCCGGTAAGCCATATAAGATTATCTGTTCTCTGCAAAGCCCCCATCCGTCGCTTCGCGCCACCTTCCCCCGTACCGGGAGAAGGAAAAGCGCCTCGGGCCGGAGAGAGGGGCGATGGAGCTGCAACTTGTGCCTGAATCCCGGAAAAGGCGAAAGGATGCTTGATTAACCGGATAACCGGATTGTTTTTTGAGCAATGAGGGGATGACGGTGACAAAAAAAACGCTCATTCTTTAGCTTTTTGCTTGACAGAACACGGGAAGGAGAATATTTTCATGGTTAACAGCTATTTTATTAGCGTAAACCCGTGACGGGAGAGACGACAGCCATGCCGAGAAGGAAATCGAAATCGTTCACCGATGTCGAGCTCGAGTTCATGCGCATCCTCTGGAAGCTGGAGGAGGCCACGCCGGACGACATCGCCGGAGAGCTGGAACGCAACGGACGCTCCATCTCGCCGGGCTCCATCAGGAACGTCCTCGCCATCATGATGCGCAAGGGCTATATCTCCCGCCGGAAGGAGGGCCGGGGATTCCGGTACCGCGCCAAGGTGCGCAAGGACCAGGCCCGGAAGTCCATGCTCCGCGACCTGCTCGAAAACGTCTTCGAGGGCTCAGAGGCGCTGGTGGTAGCCGCGCTCCTGGACGGGAAAAGCGCGGATGACGCGGAAATCGACGAGATTCGCCGTCTCCTCGACGACACCGCGGAGGAGGAATCATGAACGCCCATGCGTTCCTTGCCGTGACCGACTCCCTGGGGCGGGAGATGCTTCTGCTTCTGCTCTCGATCGCATGGCAGTCCACTGTCCTCCTGGGTGCGGTGTGGGCCATGGCGCGGTTCCTGCGCTCCCGAAGCATCGCCGCCGCCCACACGCTCTGGTTGCTGGCCCTCGCGCTCATTCCGCTTCTGCCGCTCGCCGCCCATGTCGCCGGAACCGTGGGAGCCCCCACCGGCGCGATCTCCGGGCTGCCGCCCCCTCCCCCCGCCGCTGAAATCGTGACCATGAAGCCGGCCGTTCCCCT
>CAYNWJ010000430.1:0-3850 GCA_964400815.1 uncultured bacterium | reverse complement strand
CGCTCAAGTCGCTCATCACCACAATCAGGACCATCAGGAACGAAATGAACGTTCCCCTCGGAAGCGAAGCCGATGTGGTCGTGAATCCGAGCGGCGAAGATGCCCACGCGGTCTTTTTCGACAACCGTTCGTATATCCTCGATCTGGCGAAGGTCGGCAGGCTCAGCCTCGACAGTTCGGCGAAACGGCCGAAGAAATCAGCCGCCGGAATTTCGGGGACGAGCGAAGTGTTCGTGATCCTGGAAGGGCTGATCGACATCGACCTCGAACGGGCGCGCATCACAAAGGAAATCGACCGCCGCAAGAAGTTCATCACGTCTCTCGACAAGAAGCTGGGCAACGAGGGTTTTCTCTCGAAAGCGCCGCGAGAAGTGGTGAAACAGGAACGCGACAAACTGGACAATGCCCGCGAGGAACTCAGAAAGCTCACAACCAATCTCGAGGCGCTCGGGGACTGACAAGTCGTCCCCGGCATGAAACGGCGGTCTCATGGAACCGTATCTTCTTCTGCTTCTGCTTGCCGGCCTGGTCGCCACAGACACCACCAGCGGCCCGCAAATGCTCTTTTCCGAACCGCTCGTTTCCTGCTCCATCGGCGGCATCATCATCGGGAACCCGGCGCTCGGCCTCGAGATCGGCATGTTGTTTCAGCTTCTCTGGATCGGCTATATGCCCCTCGGCGCCGTTCGCTTCACCGACAGCAATGTGGGATCGCTCGTAACACTGGCGTCTCTTTTCATGGCGGCGGACATGTTCGGAATCGGGGGTTCCGCGCTCCGCGCCGCGGAAATACCCGCCCTCATGCTGGGCATCGTAACCGGTATCGCAGGCTCCAATTTCCGGGGAAAGGTCAGACGCTTCAACAACCGTGTGGGAGAACGTCTCCAGAACGCCGTTGAAAGCGGCGAAATTCCCCATGTCGCCCCCTGGCATATTGCGGGAATTTCCGCATCATTTCTCAGGGGTGTTATGATGATGTTCGTTTTCGTCCCCGCGGGCGCCGTGATCTGCATGTTCACCGGCATGCTGCCGGACCGCATCATCACGGGCCTCGCATGGTCGGTACCCCTGACCTGGGGGATAGCCAGCGCCTCTGCGGTGTATTTCAGCCTGCTCAAGGGAAACATCAGGGCCCTTCTCGGAGGTCTCGCGGCCGGTGTGGCCTGGGTGATCATAACAACGGGCGGTTGGGCATGATCGGGTTCGGGACGTTTCTGAGCATGTATGTCCGCAGTTTTTTCATCCAGGGCTCTTTCTCCCTGAAATTCCGGCAGAATGTCGGATTCGCGTTCTGCATGGAACCGGTGGGACGCCGCCTCTGGGACAACGGGGGCGACAGACGGGCGTTCCTGGCGCGGCATCTCGAATATTACAACGGCAACCCGTTCATGATCACGCTTGTTCTCGGGGCTGTCGCAAGGCTGGAGGAACTGTACCGCGCCGGCGACGGGATCGGCGAACGGGACATTCTCGGATTCAAGCGGGCTGTGGGCGCCGCCACCGGCTCCGTGGGCGACCGTATATTCTGGAGCACACTGCGGCCGCTGAGCATCATCGCCGGTCTCATGACGGCGCTGTTTTACGGCATCTGGGGCGCGGCGCTCGTCATGCTGCTGTTCAACGCGCCAAACCTGGTGCTCCGCTGGTTCTGGCTGAAAAAAGGCTACAGTCTCGGCACGGGGGTGGTTTCTGAGATACGAAACAGAAACATCGACCGTGTCGTCCGCCATATGGAGTCCCTGAAGACCCTCATCGCGGCGTTCCTGGTTCCGAATCTCGTGTTGGTGCATGAGGGCCGGGTATCGATCATCTCAGCCGGCGCCGCGGCCGTTTTCGCCGCCAGCCTGATCTTTTTCCGGAAAGGGATGAGTGTTTCGACAGTATTCATCGCATCGCTCGCGCTTGCAGTTATCGCTGGTCTCCTGTTTGTACAATTAGTATATTATTGAGTTAGCTTAGTATAATTGAGTTATCGAGGTTACGAGGTTATTATATTCAGAAACAGCGGCCACTGCGCTTTTCGCAAAGACGACATGGGATTTCGCTGGGGCTCCTTCAGACAACCGATGGTACACCATGCCCGTGATCACGGAAAACATACGCATCGTCAACAAACTCGGCCTGCACGCGAGACCGGCCGCGCTGCTCGTGCAGACCACTTCGAATTTCAATGCCGAAATACAATTAGAAAACGACGGGGTGAAAGTCAACGGCAAATCGATCATGGGAGTGATGATGCTGGCCGCGGCGTTCGGCAGTGAGATCACGGTGATAGCGGACGGCGATGATGCGGAGGACATGATCGCTGCGGTCAAAGAACTGATAGAAAGCAAATTCGACGAGGAATAGCAACTCTCCGCGGGAGCCCTTATGGCCGGGAATGAATTGACAAACGAGAACGGACAGCGTGAATATACCGGCATACCGGGATCGCCCGGTGTCGCCGTCGGCCAGGCGTTCATCTATGACAATGTCAATTTCTGGATAGAGGAACGCCCGATCCCCGAGGACCAGATCGATCACGAGAAGGTGCGCTTCATCAATGCGGTCGAAAAGGTCATCAGGGACCTCAAGGACCTGCGGGCCAATCTCGAGAAGAAGGTCGGCAAGGAAAACGCAAGCATTTTAGATCCCCATATCATGCTGCTTCAGGACCCGGCTGTCATCGAGGAAACATTCGCAATCATCGAAGAAGGCAAATCCGCGGAATTCGCCTTTTTCCGGATCACACGCAAGATCATCAAGGCATACAAGCGCGTCGAAGACGACTACATGAAGGAGCGCATCACCGATATCCGTGATATTCTCCGCCGCGTGACCTCCACCCTGCTCGGCGACGAAAACGCCACCCTCTCGAATTTCGAATCACCGGTCATCGTCATCGCTCCGAACCTCACCCCCAGCGATACCGCGGCCATGCACTCGAACAAGGTGCTCGCCTTCGTCACCGACATGGGAGGCAGGACGTCGCATGCATCGATCCTCGCCCGCGCCATCGAAATCCCCGCCGTTCTCGGTGTAACCGACGCGTCATCGGACATAAATCCCGGTGATACTGTTATCGTGGACGGCACCCGGGGGAAGGTTTTCGTCAATCCGGACGAGGAGACCCTTGACAGATACCGCGAGGAAAAACTTCACATAGCTGAGGTGCGAAAATCCCTCTCAGAACTTGTCGATCTTCCTGCTGTGACCCTGGACGACTGCCGGGTGGGGCTTTTCGCGAACATCGAATTCGCCGACGAGATCAAAAGCGTTCTCGGATATGGCGGTGAGGGAATCGGCCTGTACCGGAGTGAATATCATTTCCTCGTCGGCAACCGCAGGCCCACCGAACAGGACCTCTATCTCGACTACGCGTCGGTATCACAGAGCCTCGATCCCCGTCCGGTGATCATTCGCACCCTGGATGTCGGCGGTGACAAGATATCGCACATCATTCCCACCGAACCGGAAGCGAATCCCTTCCTCGGCTGGCGGGCGATACGTGTGAGCCTGACGCTGACCGATCTGTTCAGGACCCATCTCCGCGCCATTTTGCGCGCCTCGGTGCGGAAGAACGTTGCGGTGATGTTCCCGATGATCTCGTGCATGGAGGAGCTCGACGACGCACTCGCCATCCTCGACGACGTCAAGAACGATCTCGCAAGCGAAGGCATCGAATTCGACCGCGGCATGCGAACGGGAGTGATGATCGAGGTCCCCTCGGCGGTCATGATCGCCGAACATCTGGCGAAAAAGGTGGATTTCTTCTCGATCGGCACAAACGATCTCATCCAGTATTCGGTCGCGGTCGATCGCGCCAACAACAGGATCGCGACACTTTTCGAACCCCTGCATCCCGGCATTC
>CAYNWJ010000429.1:0-3861 GCA_964400815.1 uncultured bacterium | reverse complement strand
GACTCCCTCTCTCCCTTAAGGGGGAGAGGGGCGGGGAGAGGGGGACGAGTCAAAAAGCATTCAAACGTGGCAGACGGAATATGTCTGCTGACTTACCTTGATACCCGGAGATAATTTTCATTAATCTACGGGACTACAATACAGGCCGGCAACCGGAAAATGAACCCCGCGCCGGAAAAGAAAAAGGCACCCGGAAGGAACGCCGGATGCCTTCTTTTCGCCCGTTGCCGCCGCGCCTACTTTATCAAAAGCATCTTTCCCGTGGACACCCGGCCGCCCGCCGAGAGCCGCGCGAAATACACGCCCGAAGCCAGACCCGCGCCGTCGAAGAGCGCTTCGTGACGCCCGGCGGGGAGGTGCGCGTCCACGAGATCGGCAACCTTCCGGCCCGCGATATCGAAGACGGTCAGGCGCGCCCCGCAGGCTTCCGCGAGGGTGAAGGAAACGGTCGTGGCGGGATTGAAGGGGTTGGGGTGGGAGGAGAGGGAATACTCGACAGGCGAACCGGAGGATTGTACCGATGTCTGATCGAAATCGATCTCAGTAAAAACGCCCTCGTGGAACTTGCCGATAGAAAAATTGTCTTGTTGGTCATGACACAAAAGCCATGCTATATCATGAATATCGACAACTTCATCAATGATATTTCTTCCAACATACAAAAAACTGGTATCATATTGGTTGGTATCGGTCTTATGAATTTGAAGGATGCGGCCGAATTCATCGAATCCTATGATATCATTGTCAGATGTATAACCAGAAAATTTATAATTTTTCGGATTGTCAACGGTAGCACTATATAGTGTTATAATTTCTTCTCCATCGAATTTTTGAATGTATTCGTCATATAAACCCCCTCCATGCTGCGTATAGAAATACAATGTGGCAATCCAGAGATCATTGTTTTTATCAAAAAGCATGTCGAAAACATAACGACCCGATAAACCGTCAACCACCGTGTAATCTTTCCAATTATCCCCATCGTATGCCGTAACCGCGCCATTCGAGCCGAACCACACGGTGCCAGCGCCGTCTATGACTATTTTGTAGACAGTGTCACTGAACAACTGATTCTGCGCCGAAGTATACACCTCCCACCCTTCCCCGTCGTACCGCCCCGCGCCCTTTCTCGTTCCCGCCCAGATATCGCCGTTCGGTGCGATCGCCACCGTGGTGACGGTGCTGTCGGGCAGGCCGCTGTCGGTCGAGAAGCGCGTCCAGACTCCCCGCTCATACCGGAGAACGCCGTTATTCGCGGCGAGCCAGAGCGATCCGTCGGGGGCGGGGACGATTTCGTTGATCGTGGTGACATGGTACGGTGTGAGGTCGTGGATGGCGGTGATGCCCGACGATTCGCTCCAAAAGACCAACGCGCCGTCGAGCCCTATTATGATATCGTCGCTCGAGGCGTCATAGGCGATGGCCGATACCGTTTTGTAATCGAGGGCGTGTGACGCCTGCGCGGGGAGGAGAGGGAGGAGAAGGAGGGCGAGGAGAAACGGCAGCGCATCGGCGATTGGAATACGGTTGCGTACCGATACCTGTCGCGCGATTCTCGTTCCCGTTACAGCGCCTGTCGCTGCTTTCGGCATAGCCACCTCTCTGTCGGAGCAGGAATGAATACGGTATGGGACGGCGGTATTGTGGCCAACCTCCGGCTCTATAGTAAAGATACGAATATATCGGCACGCTGGAAAGAAAAAAATCTCGAAAGACGAACCATTTCCTTGATAAAAAAAGGGCGCATGCAGCATGCACACGCCCTTTTTGCCTTGAATGATCTTCGGCGCTACTTGAGGAGCGTCATCTTCCGCGTCTCAGCATGACCGCCGAAGGTGAAGCGGTAGAAGTACACGCCCGAGGAGTGGTTGTGGGTGTTCCAGGTCGCCATGTGGGAACCGGCGGACTGGAAGCCGTCCACGAGCACGTCCACGAGCTGTCCCGAGGCGTTGTAGACCTCGAGCCGCGCATTGCCGGCATTGGGCAGGCGGTACTCGATGGCGGTGAAGGGATTGAACGGGTTGGGCCGGTTCTGCTGGAGCACGAAGGCTTCAGGCTGATCCACCGTTTCCTGCTCGACCGAGACCGTGGTGTAGTCGAAGGGCTCGTCGATGAGGTGCCAATAGTCCTCCGTCGCATCTCCGGTCCAGTTGCGCTGCATGTAGTAGGTGAGCAGGGGCTGACGCTCGAAGCTCGTCAGGTCCGCCATCACCGCACCGCCGTCCTTCCACTCATAGAGCGGGATGTTCATGGGATTGAGATACTTGGACAGGCCGTTCTCCATCGACATGTGGAAAAGGCCCAGGTTGCCGGGTTCGTGGCCGCCGAGCCAGTGTCCGATGATGTCGATGTGGAAGGCGTTCATGCCGAAGATGACGTAATTGGTGAGATATTCCCAGGATTCGCCCTTGGGATTGTTCTCGTTTCCGGCCGGGTTCGGGCCGCTGAAGAAATGGCCGTCGATGGCGTAGATACCCTCGAGGACATGCAGTCCAACGGGGGTCGCCGCGTTGTTGTCGATGCAGCGTGACGCCCAGGTCTCCATGCCGATGCCCGAGTTCCACGTGTTGTCTCCGGGGCGCTCCCAGCGCGGGACGCCGTCGGCAAGGTGACGCCGGTAGTTGTTGAAAATCGTCTGCTTGGCGTAGGGATTCTGATGAGCTGAATTCATGTCCATACGGGCGTTGTACGCCGTGCAGTGGGCCTGGTAGTTCTTGACGATCGAGCCCTGGAGACCCTTCGCGCAGAGGGTGAGGCCCATGCTGTGCGCCTTGAACTTGGCGATGTTGATGAGGAAGCTGTCCGGAGCGTTGATGGGCCAGAGATAGGGGATCTTGCGGTACCAGATGCCCTCGGGGGTGTCCACCCACACGACATCGTTCTCGTCGATGACCCCGATCTTGTCCGCCATCTCACGGACTTCCGCGCCCGTGCGCTCGCCCATGGCCACATATTCGTCGGAACCGTTGCTGTTCCGGTTGCATTCCCGGATGAAGAACTGGCTGCCCGACATGCCCAGTTCCTTCATCGCCTCGATCAGGCCCTCGACGAAATGTGCGTCGGTGCCCTTGTAGCCCTGGACGCGATTGCCCGGCTCCTGGGCGGTCTTGTGTGCCTGGAAGTTGACATTCCAGCCCAGTTCGTAGCGGATGTTCGGCTTCAGGGGAATGAGGGATGTGAGGGGCACACCGGTTTCAGAGGGAACGATCACGCTCCGGGTGAATTCGAGGCCCGCCTGCTTCTTCTCCTGGGAGTTCATATAGTCCGATACATTCGTCTTCATGATGAAGACGGCGTCGGGATTGTTCTTGACGAACGGATGGACGTCGAAAAAGCCCGATGAGTCCTGAAGCCGTGACGCCATTCCATGTATCGGTTTGGAGGCTACGGCGCTTCCGGCCGCGGCCGCTGTTTTCAGAAACGATCGTCGATCAACCACGTCTGATTCTCCTTTCGACGAAATCGCACCCGGAGAGGTGGGGGGCCGCTTCGTCCGGTTTGTATTGAACTTGTTACTTGACAAGCAACATTTTCTTCGTCTGGCTGTGCCCGTTGAATGTGAAACGATAGAAATACACTCCCGCCGAGCGCTGGTGGGAACGCCATGCCGCCATGTGCGATCCGCGCCGGCGATAACCGTTCACGAGCACGTCGACACGCTGCCCTGCGGTGTTGAAGACCTCGAGCTTCGCGTGGCCGTTCTCCGGCAGGACATATTCTATCGCCGTGTCGGGGTTGAACGGGTTGGGGCGGTTCTGATGGAGCGCGAAGGCGTCCGGACGGTCCGGTCCGGCGGGTTCCTCCACCTTCACCGTGCCATAATCGAACGGCTCGTCAACCAGGTGCCAGTAGGGTTCCGTC
>CAYNWJ010000428.1:0-3870 GCA_964400815.1 uncultured bacterium | reverse complement strand
TCCGCCCTTCCTGTGACTTTTTGCTTGACTTATATCATAGCAGAAGGGGAGTTGCGAGCTCACAGGTTCCTGGGTCATGGATTCCCCCTCTTTCGCACGCGAGAGAGGGGGACGTCACGGAGTGACAGGGGGTGAGTGGCGCCATTTTCGTAATCACCCTGCAAAGAGACCCCCTCTTGGACGTACCGTACATTTCCCCCATTGGATGGGAGACGAAGCGGCTGCCGGAATCTCAGTACATCATCTTGAAATGAGGGGAGAAACTGGAATAGCGACGAAAAAAAGAGACACCACTGAATGACCGGCGGCGCCTCTTCTGATTGGGATGGAAACCTGTCTGCGGGGAGGGCGCCAGTACGCCCGGCCCCTTTCTGCGTGTGCTGCGATGAAAGATGCATGCTGTAACAGGAACCGTCATGCCGCCTTCGGGTGTGAGGGCTGCACGACGACGGAATGGGAAGCGTCAGCCGTTCCGCCATTACTATGATTGTACTGAATAGCCTGCGTGAATCAAATAGCTAGTTTCTGCCATGGTCCTCTGCAAGGTCCGCGCCCGATACGAAAGGCGAGCCGCCGTTCCCGCAGAGATGGTTCCGCGATAGTGATAATTAGTCATTTGCCATTTGGGAAAGCGCATATATCTTGGTAACAGGCGAATGTGGTTTACCAGTTGTGGAGCATTCCATGATCTCTGTGGTTATCATCGAAGACAATGAAGTGGCTGCGGGACTTCTCAGGGAGTACATCGAATCGGACGATATCTGTGTGTCCGCCGTGTACAGTTCGGGAGAAGATGCGCTGGAACGTATTTCCCAAGGTGGTCTGCCCGATGTTTTCATGGTAGATATCGGGCTTCCGGGCATATCGGGCGTCGAGGTGACCCGCCGTATCAAGGACCTGTACCCCGACGCTGAAATCATCATACAAACCATTTTCGAGGACACCGGCACGATCATCGACGCCATCAAGGCGGGAGCGTCCGGCTATATCCTGAAGGCGTCACCGCGTGATGAGACGATCCGCGCCCTCCGTGAAGTGGTGCAGGGCGGTTCCTTTCTTTCGGGGAAGATCGCGCGCAAGATTCTCGTCGAGTTCAATGCTATGGAAACCGGGGCCGGACAGACGGACAATCTCGATGCCTACAGTCTCACGCCCCGTGAAAAGGAGATCATAGAGGAGCTGATTCGCGGTTCATCATACAAGGAAATCGCGGCGCTCATCGGGATCAGTGTTCACACCGTCAACAATCACATCCGGAAGATATACGAGAAAATGCGCGTTCATTCCCGGGGCGAGGCGGTGGCCAAGGCTCTCGACCGCCGTCGGAACATGACTCAGGACGGCGCATCCCACGATTCTGACTGAAGCGATATGCCTATCCGCGTGCCGCCGCCCGGCTGCGATTCCATCACGAATTCCCCTCCCATTTCCTCGCAGCGTTTTTGCATGTTTCTGAGACCGAACCCGCCGGTGTGGGAGGCCGGGGGATCGAAACCGTCGCCGTTGTCGATGATCGTCAGCCGTATGATCCCTCCAGCACCCTCGATGCCGATGCGCACTTCGGTCGCATGCGCATGCCGCACGATGTTCGCCAGGGCCTCCTGTACGATTCGAATGAGATTGAGCCGTGTCTTCGCGGGAAGGACGATTTCGGGATTTTCCATCGAAACTTCGAACGCCGATGAAATTCCGCCGTTTCCCAGCGCCGAGTCGGTCTTTTCCCGAATGAGGGGAACGAGATCGCCCAGACGGCATTCGTCCTCCTCAATGGTCCAGATCAGGTCGCGAAGTTCGGCGAGGCCCTCGGTCAGGAGGTTCTTCAGGTGTTCCAGGCGGCCGCTCTCATCCGAGCCCGCCATCTTTTCGCCCACGAGGTCGAGCATCATGATGGCGTTGCTGAAACTGCCGCCGATGCCGTCGTGGATTTCCCGTGACAGGCGTTCCTTTTCCTCGCGCGACTCGCGTTCCCTGAGTTCGCTTTCCTCCTTGTGGAACAGGCTTTCGATTGCCATGGAGGCCTGGTTCGCCAGTGTTCTCAGGGTCATGAGATCGCTGCTCGAATACAGCCGCCCCGAAAGCTTGTTTTTGAGCAGAATGCAGCCGACGACACCCATGGACGCCCTGAGGGGGACGAGCACAGCTCCGGTGTAGTCCACGGGCAGCTTCCCGATGTCGTGGGTGAACTGAAAGAGCGGACGGGGAGCGTCGAGGTTTTCGCACAGCGAAGTCATGTCGATTTCGGGACGGTCCTCGATGGCAGGGCAGGGTGTGGAAAACGAGCCGTCCGCCTCCCGCTTCATGAGGCAGGCGTCAATGCCCTTCGGATGCATGACGGGTTCGATAACGGCGATCGTCTCATCGATGACGGCGCGTGCGTTCCCGGCCCTGAGAAGCCGGTTGCCCAGGGTCAGGGTCAGCTCCTGGGAATCGTAGACGTCGCGCTTGAGCGCCCGCTTGACGCCGCGATTGATGACGTTGCGCACGGGGACATAGGCGATGACCGCGAGCCAGAGTGCGATGATGGTCGAAAGCGGTTCATGGATGCCGGCCGCGAAGGTCCCCAGATGGGCCATCAGGCTGAGAACACCGAAGTCCAGGACGGCGATGACCACGAGGGTGGCCATGTAAATGATGGTGTTGTCGAACACCGTATCGATGTCCATGAGGTGGTATTTCGTGATGGCGAAGGACATCGACAGGGGTACGAGAATGAAGAACAGGCTCGGGACACGGTCGCTGAACAGACGCTGCCCCTGGAACAGGATCGGCAGGAAGGTGGTGCCCAGAAAAACCGCCGCGAACACACCCACGCCCCACAGCACCCAGCGTATGCGGTACTTGTCCTCGAGTGATCGCGTTGTGAAATAGGAATGGACGAACATGGCGACACCACCGACCAGGCCGGCCATGAACAGCAGGTTCAGCGACAGGTATGAAATGCGGGGCTGATAGAGCAGGGAAACGGCCACCGGGAGCGCATAGAGGATATACAAGAAAGCGGCGCTCCCGGCCGGTTTCTTCCGGTCCGGGAACACGATGCAGAAATGGAAGAACAGAACGGGAAAATAGGAAAATGCGATGACATTGATCACGCGGAGGAGTGCGAAAAACCCAATGGGAATGGAAATGCTCCGTGAAGTATAGGTCCCGAAGGTCACGAAAATGAGGGCGACGGAAAGCACCATGAAGAAGAAAATGCGCGCACGGGTGTCATCGGGTTTCTTCAGAACCACGCTCAATCCCACGATCAGGGAGAACAGACCGAGGAAGAACATCAACCATACACGGTTGAGCGCCGATGTCACAGGGAACTGCTGCGGGACGATGTATTCGTTTCCGCCGCTTTCGTCATCGACGGCCAGGCTGACGTGAACGCCTTTCACGATCGTGTCCGAGAAATACCTCTGGGCCCGCCACCAGTTCCGCAGCGACTCGCGGTCGGGTATGTAATCGAAATCCTCCACAAGATCGTATCCGCCGATCTCATGCCCCCCGAGGGCGGTCACCCGTGAGCCCGCAAGGCCGGACAAATGACCCGCCGGACCGTCGGCGTCAACGGAGGCGATGTACCATCCATCATTCCCGAGCTCGAAATCGACGCCAAGGTACGGCGACACGAGAAGCGTCGCAAATCCCAGGACAGCAATGACAAAAGGAAAAACACCCGCGACGATGTACAACCATGTCGCGCTGAAAAGCCTATTCACCGTAATTTCCCCCCGGAATACGAGCGAACAGCATAGGAGCCATGATGATAAAGCACAGGTAACATACTGCCTTGCATCAGGCTCCGCAACACTTTAATGTCGTCGTCAATACAGGTATAATGAGCGTTCCTTCGCGGCTTCACCTTATGCGGCAACAAACGTC
>CAYNWJ010000427.1:0-3870 GCA_964400815.1 uncultured bacterium | reverse complement strand
TAATGGGATTCAAGGATTGACAGGATTGTAATCGTGGTTCATCCCGTAATCCCGATAATCCCGGTTCAGCAAGTGAAAACCGCCGAAAAAATGTGTTTGCCGGGAAATGAGGGATTGCCGGGCCACGCTTCGCTTGACTCCGGAAGCACAGTGTGTTATATTTAAAATCTTGCTTGACGACATCATGTGGTGGATGTAGCTCAGCTGGTTAGAGCGCCAGGTTGTGGCCCTGGAGGCCGTGGGTTCAAGTCCCATCTTCCACCCCAGATTTATTGAAAGGCCCTATTCACGCGGGCCTTTCTCTTTTTGACCCGTTCATGCGAAGATCACCATCGATTCCTGTTGATAAATTCCTGTTAATGGTATATACTAAAATACACAATACATTCATGGTTTGCATATCCACCCACAGGGGGCATATCGAATATGAAAGAACATGTCTGCACAGCGGCGGCACAGAGGGTTTTCATCCTGTTCGCTCTTTCACTGGCATTCGGCGGCCTGAATACCCACGCCATTCCCCAGTTCGCCGCCATGTCGGGTACAAGCTGCATCGCCTGCCATGTTGCATCGTCGGGCGGAGGCTTGAGAACGTATCGGGGATGGAGCGAATACAGCGAAACCAGCCTTGTGAAGCCGGACGATATCGGGCTTGGCGGGCTCTATGAACCCTTTCAGAAGACCAACACGTTTCTGGACAGGCGTCTCACGGTGGGAGGGGACTTCCGTCTGCAAACGGCGCGTTCGCACAAGTCGGAGGACGCTGACCGGCGCGTCTTTCCCATGCAGGGGGCGGTCTCTTCGGCATATCGGCTGAGCGACCTGTTCATGGTCGAGGCGATGTACAATTTCGGTCCCGAAAAGTTCCCCGGCCAGGAAAAGGTGAGCGGGTCCCTTGTTCTCCAGCCACGCTATTCCACCACCCAGCTCCGCGTCGGCTATTTCAGGCCCTCCATCGGGATAAACTACGACGATCACACCATGGTCATTCGAAAGGTCGGCGGCGCGGAGGACCTCACTCTCATCCCCATCAACTACGCCGAGGCGGGGGCGGAGGTGTCATATGACCTGAAACCGTGGCTGAACCTGGCCGGCGGTGTCTTCGGCGCAAAGAACATGGCCGAAAACACTGTTTTCGCTTCGGCGGGGAACGTGGAATCACTCATCGAGGACGATTCCGCACCGTCCTTCCTCGCGCGTTTCGAACTGCGCAAGAACGATCTGGCTGAGACCGCCAGTGTCACCGGCGGAGCATCGTATCTTCAAAACGGTGATTTCATGCTGCTGAATGTCTTTTCCACGCTCGGTTTGTGGGAGCGCTTTTCCGCGATCGCCGAATACGTGCATTCCGACAAGGAGGACCTCAGGACGACGAACAACGCCGCTCTCGATCTGGCGTACAGATATGGTGACGGCTCGCTCCAGTTTTTCATTCGTGGAGAACGCGGGGTCACCAACGAAACCTTCAGTGGCCTCGATATCGAATCATATACGAACCAGGGAGCGGCGGGCATACAGATTTTCCTGCTGCCCTTCATGGAACTCAGGCCCGAATATCGCATCGTTGACACCGAGGAATACCGCTCGACCAGGTGGGCGGCCCAGCTGCATCTCTTTTACTGAGCATGAATTGTTCCATGCAACCATATGTCAGACAACGGAATCATGATTATTTTTATTTTGAACGCACGGGAAAGGATGTTGATAATGCGTGATGTCACAAGGCGAACGAACAGGCGCGGGGCGCTTGCGGACGGTGCGGCGATCATTGCGGCGGTGTCAGGAGGGGCCGTGTTCGCCGCAACCGTCGGTGGATGCGAGAAGGATACGGTGAAATCGACCGATTCCGGCGGCTATACGTTCGACGTTTCGGCCGAGGAGGCGCTTTTGGTGGAGGGCGGCGCGGTGATGAAGACGTTCGGAGAGAACAACGGCGGCAAGCCGGTTCTGATATTTCGCAAGAGCGAGACCGAATTCCTCGTGTACAGCAGTGTCTGTACGCACTTGGGCTGCATAGTCCAGGAGCCGACATCGATAGAGGAGGATATTGTTTGCGAGTGTCACGCGAGCTATTTCTCGCCCCTCGACGGCAGCGTGAAATCCGGGCCCGCGTCTTCGCCCCTCAAGCGCTTTCCAGCGTCCTTTGATGTGAAGGAGAATGAGCTGACGATTGAGTTTTAGCGGTGAGTCCCTGTTGAAGTCAATAGAAAAGCCGGCGGCCTGACATCCAAGCCACCGGCTTTTTCCATAGTTATGGCAACCGAGACTGTCAGTCAGTCTTCCAGATTCTGCAGGTAATGGGTCATGGTCTCCATGTTCCGGATGAACGTGGAGGTGTTGATGCCCTGGATGCGGCGGCGGGGATTGCCGACCACGTCCTCGTAGTGGGGAATGGCCAGTTCCTCGACCCAGATGCCGCGTTCGTCCATGCCGTCGATGATGGTCTCGATACGCTCGGGATCGACATCGGGAACCCGGGGGGGAAGGGCCTTCTTCAGATGCCATTCCTGCATGGCCTCGTCGGGCGTCTGGTTCAGGGCGCGCTGATATTCCTCCTTGACGGCGTCTATGTCGATGCGTGTCTGCATGCCGTAATGCCCCGGGAAATTGCTCGGCTCATGGTCGATCCAGTAGCGGCCGTTTTCTATGCTCGTTCCCTCGCGATGCGCATAGAGCGGGCGGTTGGTGCCGAGCTCGTAGAAAGTGGCGTGGGTGACGCCCCGCCGTGACTCCTCGGTGATGTGATCCGGCGGGAGCTTGGAGTTCTCCAGCCACTCGATGGCGTCCGGAATGCCCCTGAGGAAACGCTTGTCGCCGGTGATGCGGAAGAATGTGATAAGGTCCCGGATGCACCGGACGGTCTGGCCCGGCATGACCGAGGCGGGTTCGTAGGAACGGGCGGGAGCGGAATTCATGTCATGGTCGTACTGCTGGCCCCAGCCGGCCTGCGGTTCGGGAAGCTGGGATATGACGATGAAATCCATGCCGCGATAGGCCGCTTCCTTGAACTTCTCGATCCCGAGCTTCTCCCAGGCGTCGAGCAGGAGATGGATATTGGCCTGGATCACATTGTCGTTATAGGTATAGAACGATGTGTAATCAGGGTGTCCGTCATGAGGATAGTCGTATTTGAGGGGATAGCGCTGCGGCCAGGCGCCGTTATCGAACTGCGATTCGAGGATGAAATCGAATGCCTTCATCATGGGAACGCGGTATTTTGGATCGAGTGTGGCCATGTACATTTCCATGAGGAAGCGCGTGGCGCCGGTGGTCACCCCGTCGTCGAAGGTGCAGTTGCCGTAATAATGGTAGTATTCCTCCCAGCCCCAGCACTTTGAAAAGACGTCGTCGTACCAGTCCTGAAGGCCGGGCATGTCGAAATCGATCAGATAGTGCCAGCCGCCCTCGGGATACTGACCGTAGATGAGGGCCGATGCGACCCGTTCGGCATAATCGAGGAATTCCTTCTCGCCCGTTGCTTTCCAGGCTTCGAGATACATCCTGCCCACACCGACGGTTCCGGGGTCCTGCACCCAGATCATCGTACGCCGTGCGGGGGTTTCGCCCCACTGCTCGGACAGGTCGGCCGAATATCTCCACACGAACCCGCCGTTGAAGGATACGGTGTTCATCATGAAATCACTGGCCTTGTTCATCGCTTCCAGAACGTCGTCACGGTCGGGATCGGCCATGGCGGCGGTCGAAACAAGAATCGTCGCGAGCGCCACAACGATACTGCCGGTCAAGAAATGCGTGTTTCGTTTCATGCTTTCCTCCGAGTATTGGTTGCATGGTACGCAAGACTGGTATAAGTATCCGGGTATCCAGTTCGGTAAGCAACACATGATTCAGCAGCTCTCTGCAAAGCCC
>CAYNWJ010000426.1:920-3896 GCA_964400815.1 uncultured bacterium | reverse complement strand
GCGGGTTTGGCGTCGGGCATCTACTTCTATATGTTCGACGTGAACGGCGTGCGCAAAACCGGCAAACTGCTCATCGTGCGGTGATGCGATGGCTTGACGGGTGAGAATAAAAAAACCGGATGCGCCATATCCCCGACGCACCCGGTTTTTTTCCTTCCGCTTTCCGCCCGCCTTATTCCATCCGCTCGCTTTCGGGGATGTTGACCACCATGACCGAGCACTGGCCGAAGGTGTCGCCGCCGGAGTCCTCCTCATGCTCGATGAAGGCGCCGTTCCAGCAGATGAACAGCCGCTCGCCGGCGTCGTCCAGCTTGATGGAGAAGGTGCCACCGCAGGTGTAGCCGTACTTGTCGTAGTAGTACGGGAACATGAAGGCGAGGACCTTCTTCGTACCGGTCTCGGTGTCATACTGGATCACCGGGGAGCCGTCGGAATAGCCGTGGCCGTGGGCGCCGGGGAGATAGTAGAGATACCGTCCGCCGGGGCTCCGGTCCATGGAGGTGGTGTAGCGCTGGATGCCGGGCCAGCAGACGCCCTTCGCCTCGACCGTTTCCGTCTCGGGATCGAAGGTGAACATCTCGCCGCCATAGCTCACCCCCCAGAAGAGACCGTCGGGGCCGCGATGGGCGGTCTGGCAGCGCATGTGGCTGTAGCCGCCTCTCTTCTCGCCGCGGGTGGAGGAGCCGCTTTCCTGGGGCATGTGGCAGTCCAGCTTGAAGAAGCGGTTCTTGAAGGGATCGTATTTGATGAAGTGACGCTGGGTGTCCTCGGGGTCGCGGTTGGTGGTGTAGACCATGCCGGTCGTCTCGTCGATGAGGATGGCGCGCTCCCACCAGCCCATGCCGCGGGGGAGATATCCCGCCCACTTGGTTTTCTGGTCGTTGATGTCCCAGGCCAGGAACTCGCCGAACATCCCCACGCCGTACATGATGCCGCGTTTGGTGTCCACGCGGTGATAGGGCCAGGACGCCCGCACCATCGGGACGCCGTAATCCACGATATCCCCGGTCATGACGTCATAGCTCATAATGTGCCCGCCGTCGTACCCGGTGGCGTAATCCTCCTCGTCGGGCTCGGTGTACTTGGCCCAGTAGGTGCAGTACCAGAGGTGCTCCTTGTCGAGCTGCTCGCTCTGGTAGAAGTCCAGCCAGCCGTGGATCTTGCCCTCGGAGAACTCGGTCTTCTCGCGGCCGAGGATCTTGTTGACCTCGGGCAGGGTGGCGACCGTCTTCGTGGCGGGATCGTATTCCACCAGGAAGATGTGTGCGTCGTACTTGGCGTGATCACCCACCGAGGAGTAGAACTTGCCCGTGCGCGAATCGAAGTTCGCCTGTGACCAGTTGGACCAGGGGCCCGGCTCGTTGGAGATGTCGGACTTGGACTTCACCGGGGATTCGCCCAGCCAGAGGGGTTCCGCCGGGATCACCGCGAACTCGATCTCGGGCGGCTCTTCGGCCAGGACATACCCGTCACCCTCGAACTTCGCCACCGTATCCGGCGGCTGGAGAAGCTTTTCATCCCTGTCCACCACGACCTTGCCGGTATAGAGCAGGCCCTCGGTGTCCAGACGCTCGGCGATCTCCTTTTTCTTCTGCTCGGACATGCTCGGCGTCACCGGGTCCTCGACCGTTTCACGGCCCTCGTGGAGAACGCCCCGGCAGCCGATCTTCTCCGGCCCCGACTGGGCCTGTTGCTGCGGTTCCTGTGCGCCGCCGCAGCCCAGAGCGATAAGCAGCGCCACAACAGAAGACACTGCAAAAAATTTCCTGGTTGTTACGTTTCTCATTCCTGCTTCCTCCCTTTCAAGGTGGATCGATTGTACCATTGCAATCGGGAAAATGGGAAAATCGTGTTACATAATACGCTCATTTCATTATATTGACAATATCTATTTCCCCGACGGGCGCACAAAGATTCGGATGCGGGGCGCGTTCGCAGGGGAATATCGGGAGCAAGCAACAGTGTATTACGACATGAAGGAGGCTGATCATGGAAAAACTCATTCTCATATCAGGTTTCATGACCTGCGCCCTGGCCTGCGCCGCCTTCGCCCGGGGATCGTTCGAACAGGACACCATCAGGACCGGCGGGGGCGACCTGGTGATCACGTTCATCGGCCACGGCACCCTGATGTTCGGGTTCGGGGATACGGTCGTCCATGTGGACCCGGTTTCCCGTGAGGCCGATTATTCGAAACTGCCGAAAGCCGACCTGGTCCTGGTCACACACGGGCACGGCGACCACCTGGACCCCGACGCGATCGCCGTGATCACGAAGGACGGCGCCGTGGTCGCGGCCGCCCGGACATGCGCGGAAAAGCTGGACGGTGCGGTCGTCATGGACAACGGCGACTCGAAAACCCTCGCGGGTCTGGCGATCTCGGCGGTCCCCGCCTACAACATCGAGCACACGCGTGAAAACGGCCGGCCCTTCCATCCGAAGGGAGAGGGCAACGGCTATGTGATCGATTTCGGCGGCACCCGCGTGTATGTGGCCGGCGACACGGAGAACATCCCCGAAATGAAGGACCTGGAGGACATCGACATCGCTTTCCTGCCCATGAACCTGCCCTATACCATGACACCGGCGATGGTCGCGGACGCGGCGGGGATGTTCCGTCCGGACATCCTCTATCCCTACCATTACGGTGACACGGACACGTCGGAACTGGTGAAGCTTCTGGAAGACGGCGACATAGAGGTCCGCATCAGGGATCTGCGGTGACGGTTGTGGCGTGACGATCGCATACTTTCATTAGCGGCGGTTTAATCGTTTTTTAATAACTCCTTGCCCGCCAGCGTTGTATATTATAGCATCAGACTGCCGCCATGAATCCCGTCATCCGCGAAAGGATCGGCAATGAAACGATCTCTCCAGGCCCTCGCAGTTCTCGCCGTCTACGCCATGCTGTCCCACTGCGGCCGCGGTCCCCATCACCCCGCGCTCGAAAAGGGAGACTGGCCCCAGTACCGGGCG
>CAYNWJ010000426.1:0-910 GCA_964400815.1 uncultured bacterium | reverse complement strand
ACGCCGGACGAACGGGCTACACCCCCGCGCCGCTGCCGGAATCCCTCACCCTGCGCTGGAGACGCGAGAACCCGCCACCCGATCCCGCGTGGAAGGGCGTCCACACACGCATGACCTTCGATTTTGCCTTTCAGCCGGTGATCGCCGGGGACATCCTCTACTACGGCAGTTCGGCGGACTGCGCGGTGTATGCCGTGGATGCCGCCACGGGCAGGGAACGGTGGTCCTTCGCCACCACGGCCCCGGTCAGGTTCGCCCCGGCGGCGTGGGGAGGGAGAATCTTCTTCGGCGGGGACGACGGCGCGCTCTACTGCCTCGACGCGCGCAGCGGAAAACTCGTCTGGGAACGGCGCGGCGGCCCCGCGGAACCGGGCGGCCTCATCCTCGGCAACAACCGCATGATCGACCGTCACCCCGTCCGCGGCGGCGTTGCCATCCGTGACGGCGTCCTCTATGCGGGCGCGGGGATCTGGCCCAGCGAGGGCATCTTCATCCGCGCCATCGATCCGGAGACCGGGGAAGACCTGTGGGTGAACGAGGACGCGGGCGGCATGGAATACGACCAGCCGCACGGCGGCGCGCGTGCGAAGAGCGGCATCTCCTCCCACGGCTACCTGACGGCGGCGGGAAACACCCTCCTCGTGCCCACGGGACGCTCGATCCCCGCGGCGCTGGACATCGACACCGGCGCCTTCCGGTACTTCCATCTCCAGAAGCACCGGGCCTACGGCGGCTCGCGGGTGATCGCCACGGACGACTACTATTTCGCCACCAGCGGCAATTCCCGCTTCGAATGGGAGATCATCGGACGCTCGAACGCCGTGTTCTCGACTGCCGACGGCGAACTGGCGGCTTCGAACGAGTTCAATTCACCCGGCCTGGCGGTGACCCCGGACCTCGTGCTCTATGT
>CAYNWJ010000425.1:0-3897 GCA_964400815.1 uncultured bacterium | reverse complement strand
CAAAGAGGAATGCAAACATTATCAGCTCATTAAACGGGTATTTTTAGAGGAACCCATTAGTTCCATCAGAACCATCATCGGTTACGGGCGGTGGATTTTCGGGGGAGTGCCGGAAAAAGCGCCATCGACCGCTTCGTTCACAGCGAAAAGTGTGGTGACATGATGGCTGACTTCATATATTGCATGATTGACAGGCTGTGTGAGAAGTATCGGGATGGAGGCCTCAGGACTTTCGAAAACCTCTCGAACCGGGAACGCTCATGAAATTCGTATGGACGACCTCATGCTGCCATACACCTTTGATATATCACTGTTCGGGGATATCGAAGATCCCGGATTCATCGATCACATACTTGAAACGGGCGTTTCGTTCCATGAACGGCGCGCGGGAAATATCAACGAAAAACAGCGTGCCGGTTGAAATCCGCAGCGATCTCTTCAACCGGAGGGCGCACTTCCGAAGGAGACGGCATGACACCCGATTCGAACGGCGCCACGCTCGTCGGCATGGCAAAGACGGACATCACACCGCCGCCGGACTGCATTCTCGATGGTTTCGCGGCGCGGGATCACGGGGCTGAGGGCATCCACGACAATCTGTACGCAGTCGCCATGGCGATTTCGCGGAACGGCGGCACGGCGGTGATCGTCGGCCTCGATCTTTTGGAGCTCTCGGACGAACAGATGGATTCCATCTGGATGCGCGCCCGTGACTCATTCGGCCTCGAACCATCGCAGTTGTTCATCAACTGCTCCCACACCCACGCGGCGCCGATCATCCGTCCGCGGTTCAACAAGAAATTCTGCCCTCCCGGCGGCGTGTGCATGCCCGACGAGGCCTATATCGGACGGATGCTCGACGGCATCATGGATGCGATCGGCGGCGCACTGGACAAGAGACAACCCGCACGCCTCCAGCGCGGTCTGGGACAGACGCATATCGGTATATTCCGCAGGGCCCACGACACCGAGGTCTACAAGGGGCCGCCCTCGGGATACATCGGCATCTACGCCAACATCCCGAACCCCCACAAGGACGTGGACCGGACCTGCCCGGTCATCATGGCCCGCGATCTCGACGGCCGTCCTCTGGGTGTCCTCTTCGGCGCGCCCTCCCATCCCACGACCATGAGCCACCCGAACTACCTGGTTTCCGCCGAATATCCCGGGGCGGCCAGGAATGTTCTCGAAGAGCGGTTCGACGGAGCTCCGGCCCTGTTCGTGCAGGGAATCGGTGGAGACATCAAGCCGAAGCGCGTCGCCGGGGAGGATGCGTTCAGGAGCGGGACCTTTGAGGACGTGGCGGCGGTGGGCGGGGAACTGGCGGCCGATGTCGTCTCCGTGATCGAGAACGGCCTCGAACCCTTCGAACCCGCCATCCGATCATCCCTCGACCGTTTTCCCCTCCCCTTCGACGAGCGCTGGGGCGAACGGGAATTCGGGGAATTCGCGAAGGAAGGGCAGGCGGAACACCGCCGGAACTGGGCGAAACACTGGCGCGACCGCCTTGCCCGCGGCGAGTCCATTCCGAAATCGATGGATATAACCCTGTCCATTCTCGAACTCGCGCCCGGCTTCAGGCTCCTGGGCATTTCGGGTGAGTTGTTGACGGACATGGGCCTGAAGCTCAAGGGGCACTTCGATGACGGCGTCACACTTCCCTGCGGCTACACCAACGGCAGGATCGGGTACGTTCCCAATTCGCAGGTGCTGCGGGAAGGGGGGTACGAGGCGTGGGAGACGGTGTTCTTCACCAACGGCATGCCCGCTCCCTGGCGTGACGACATCGACGACACCCTGACGGCGGCGTTCGACAGGCTGGCAGGCAATTTGAAATAAGCATGACAAAGGAAGCACCCACTGAAAGGATATCCGATTTATATGAAACGTCACATCCTCGGCGCAATCTTCGTGTACATGGCCATGATCGCTCCGGTCCAGACAGCGGAAGCGGAGGACATGAAAACGGGGCTCGGCATCATCAGCGGCGAACCCACCGGCATATCCGGCAAGATGTGGACCGGGCGAAACACCGCCATCGACGGGGCCGTGGGCTGGTCGTTCGTCGATGACGCCATGCTGCATATCCATGCCGACATGCTCTGGCACAACTGGTCGTTCCTGAAGGAAAAATTCGAGGTCGAACAGGGAGAGATTCCCCTTTACTATGGAGTCGGGGGACGGATCCGATTCGAGGACGACGCCCGTATCGGGGCACGGTTCGTGCTTGGATTCTCGTATATTTTCGAGAACGCGCCCTTCGATATCTTTCTCGAACTCGCGCCCATTCTCGACCTGGCCCCGGAATCGGAACTCAACGGCAATTTCGCCATCGGCGTTCGGTACTGGTTCTGAACACAGGCCGGCGACGGCCAGCGAACCACATCCGGCTCCTCTCCCGGACATCACAGGCGCATGGACATGAGCACACGAACCACAAACGACATGACGGCCCGGGCCGTGGAATGGTCTGAAAACCTCTGGAAGGCCGCAGAACAGAGGTGGGAGCACCGTTCCGGCCAGGACCTGAACTACCGCCGGCTGGTGGTGCACCCCGCCCTGAACGACCTGTTCGACAGCCATTACGGTGCGGGACGGCATCCGCGGGTCATCGAACCGGGATGCGGCGACGGGAGTTTTCTCGACGATCCCCGATTGAAGGGACGCATCGCGGCGGGCGGCACATACCTGGGAATGGACCGTGAGCCCGAGCTGCTCGGCATCGCGGCGGAAAAACACCATGAGCCCTTCTGCCGTTTCGTCCGTGCTGCCATGGAGGATGATTTCACGGAAAAGGCGCGGGCGGGCGGGCGCTCCTTCGACTGCGCGGTCTCGGTCTTCGCCGTCCAGGAACTGCCCGATTTCGAAGGTCTGGCGCAATCCCTGTCATCTTTGCTCGAACCGGAAGCCTGTATCATGATCATAACCGTGCACCCGGAGTTCGGCGACTGGCTGAGGAACACGGGAACGATGAACGTCGCGAAAAACCTCACACCCGGCCCCACGGATGAAGCACCGGCGAAGTGGCGCTGGGCGGGAGAATATCCCATTGTGGACGAACCGCGCGAGCCCTTCCCCCTGCCCTATTTCCACCGGACCATCCACGACTATGCATCTGCTCTGGCGGCATGCGGGATCAAAGTGGTGGAAATCAAAGAGCTGCCCGATCCCGACAGGGATTTGCCGGGCCTCGTGAAGGAGGGAACCCCGCCCTTTTCCGCCTATCCCACCAACGTCTACTGGCCGCGGATCGGCGAAGCCCCGTCGTCCGTCGCCATCGTCGCGAGAAAGGAGCCGGCGGGATGAAACATCACGGCATTCCCGACGAACTGACGGGAGGAAGAACGCACGACGAGCTGCGGGAGCGGTTCATGGAGCTCTTCCGGGGAGACGGTTTCGAGTCGTGCAGCTACGACTCGCCCGAGCTGTATCATCCCGACCGGGTGAACTACATCATCCCTCCCATCACCGATGTCAGCAGCCGGGAAACCTGGAAGCCCACCAATCTCTACCTGGTCACCGGCGGCATCGTGGCGGTCGGACGGGTGTTCTACACGAAGACCAGCGGTGAGTATCTCATCGAGGAACTGATCCTCCATCCGGGGGACGTCTTCGGCGAGTTCGAGGTCCCGCTGTCGATCTTCGGGAGCAGGGACCGGCGTGACACCCTGTTCCCGCCGCGGTTCAACATGACCTACGGCGCCTGGGCGAGCGGTCCCGCCCTGAACTGGGCCATGGCCTATCCCCGTCATATTCCCCGTGACGATATCGCCCCCGACAACGCCAAGGCGGCGGTTCATCCCTTCTATATCAAGAGCAAGAACATCCGGCCGGAGACGGGCGCCGAGGTCGTCGTCATACCCATCGACCGGTTCGAGGAGATCGTCTCCCGGCATC
>CAYNWJ010000424.1:0-3921 GCA_964400815.1 uncultured bacterium | reverse complement strand
CCTGAGGCCGAAATCGTAGCGATACTGGAGTTCTCCGCCTCTCTTGAAATAATAGGTCATGTCGCCGAATTCGAAGCTCTCGTCGCGCTCGGTCACGTCGAAAACGCCGGCCTCGTGGACACGCGTCTCCCCGGTAAGGGGAAGATGAAGGTCGCCGCTGAAGTCCGGCGGTGCCCCGTATCCCTTCACGAAGGGAAGGGAAAACCGGGGATGGTATTTTCGGTCGACGGTCGTGCCGAAGTAAAACCGATCGTCGTCGGGAATTTCGAAGAACCGTTCGCCCTCGAAGAGTTCGCGCTCGTTCTTGCGGGGATTGAACATGGCTTCGTTTATACCGGAGAGATTGCCCTCCATGCTGACATAATTGAACACTGTTCCTGCTGGAACCTCGATGTCGAGCTTTTCCGCCTGGTGGGAAGCGTCGCCGGGAATCGGCGTGAACACCGCGAGGGGATGGGGCCAGGCGAGCTCATACCGGCCGTCCCGCGCAAAGAAGCACGGGATGTTGTAGTCGCCCACGAACTCCGGCGTGACCTCCCTGAACGACAGGACACGCCCTTCATCTAAAGGCGTGATCACGGGAAACCGCGTGTCCGGAGAAATACCGAATGCCCGGGCGAGCCTGTCGCGGTCGGCCGTGGTCCGTTCCCGCGCCACGCCGCCCGAGGGAGGCCTGTTTTCACGCATCAGGACATCGATCTCATCCGAAGCGAGCGGCCGTGAGAAGGAAAAGAACTCGTCATAGGTCACATGCGGCATGGGGAAATGCATGAGGCCCGGAAGCGCCGTCTGCCACCATGCGTCGGAATTCCATGACGATGCCACCGATTGCCCGTTGACGAACAGTTCGAGTCCTTTGGCCTTGTCCCAGTTCAAGACGACATGGTTCCATCGGTCGGCGTCCCACGGGGTGTTCGAAACGATCTCGTGTCTGCTGTAGCGCGAATCGACCATGTGCGCGCCGAGACGTCCGCCGCCGTCCACGGTCACGGCGAGGAGAAAACGCTCCCAGCGTCCCCACACCATGGCCGACTGGTTGAACAGGTCGCCCTCGGAAAGCGGGCCCCTGACCCAGAAGGCCACGGCCCCGGCTCCCGTGTTCACCTTCCCCGCGCCCCAGATGAACGGCTCGTTGTCCGATGTCCATTCATGCCGTTTCGCGCCGGTCCTGAACATGGCCGCCGTGACCTCGTCGAGATACTGGCCGCTGTAGTCATAGGTCTCGTGGATGTCGGGTGTGAGGTTCATGCGGAGGCCCCGGCCGAACCGGCCTTCCTCCAGTGTCATTCCCCGGTCCTCCTTCGTTTTGAGACCGGACCGCGCGACGAAATCCTCATCGAGAAAATCGAAACTGTCGAAGGACTGATGATAGTTCAGGGGATTCGAGGGCGCTTCCCCCGCTGCTGTCAATGGAACCGCCGCACACAGGGCAATTCCCGTCAGGATCTTTCCAACGCCGTGAATCATGGTTTTCCTCCGCTGATGTATGGTATGCGCACCACATCTTTATATGGATGACAGGCATCGTCTCCAGAAACATTTGGAGTCGTAAAGAAGGCTTGTGTCTTATAATACATACAACAGAGGTTGGATACAATAATTACCTGGCAATCTTTCGAAAAACCAGTGCATAATACACATATAAAATAGTTTATTATGAATATACCTTTTTTTAAACCATGATTATTGGGATGAAAGGATTGACAGGATTGTAACCGCTAACCGCGGTTCATCCCGTAAACCTGACAATCACGGTTCAGCCATTGAAAACCGCCGGAGTGAATTTGCTTGCCGGAAAATGGGGGATTGCCAGAAAAACCTTGTACGGCTGCATCGAAGCGGATATTTTTCGTTCATATTCCGTTTTGTATGTTTGATAACGATCATGAAATCGATGGGGGATGTCAGGTATGAAGACCAATGTTACGACTGCTTTCGTTCTTTTTTTTGTTCTTATGACCACCGCCGCTTCCTTCGCGCAAAACACGCAGCGTGAACCTTCATTCCATGAGTTCGCCGAATGGAACCACCGTCATCCCGATGAGGACATCAACGTCGACCTCTACAAACATCACTGGCACGATTCGCATTTAAGCATCGGACACGGTGGTTTTATCGAGCGCGAATACCTGTTTCCGGGCGATCCCCTGAATCCGCCGAAACCGGGTGCGGTGCTCTCGTACCTCAAAGCCTACAATCACGGTACGCTGGAGGCGCACTGCATTACACAGGAAACAATGCATGAAAAGGAGCAGGTGTTCTTCTACATCATCCGGGGCGACGGGTTTGTCGAAAGCGGCGCTGAAACCTTCCCGTTCACCGGCGGCTCGGGCATCTTCGTGCCGGCCGGGGTCGAGTACCGTTTTCACAATACAACGGACAGATCGGTCGAAACGGTGATCGTCGTCGAGGAGATTGCTGAGGGGTTCGAGCCGATCGATGAAATCAGGACCGGAAATTATCACGACAGCACACCGGCTTCGGGCAATCACATGCACTGGGCCAATATCTGGCGGCCGGTCATCTCCGGTGCGAAATTCTCGAATCCGATGGGATTCGGCATCGTCGAGATGGACCCGATGGAACTCGCCCAGCCCCATGTTCACAGCGAGGGCACAGAGGAGATTTGGTGCAAGGTGGACGGCGGCGACAATCTGCTCATGTTCGGAAACCGTCTCCGCTGGCACCGTGAGGGCGAGGCCTATCTCATCCCACCGAACAACAAGGTCCCGCATATGGCCATGAACGTTTCCGGCGAAAAAGCGGTATGGCTCTATCTCGGAAACCGTCATGATGACGGCGCGACGGCCCGTGAGGAAGCGAAAAACATCGGGCAGACGGCGTCATTCGCCGAGTTCGCGTTCTGGAACCACCGTCACCCCGAAGTCGATGCCAATATCAATCTCTACATGCATGACTGGCGGGATTCGAAAGCGATGGAAGGCCATGGCGGCTGGATCGAACAACCGGTGCTCACACGGGGCGATCCGGCTGATCCGAAACTGTCCGGGGCCGTGCTGAAATACCTCAAGGCATACAATCACGGCATCCTCCCCCCGGAAAGCTCGACGACGCTTCAGAAGCATGAACGCGAGCAGGTGGTGTTCGTGATCGAAAGCGGCGAAGGATTCGTCGAGGCGGGCGGCAGGCGTGAAGCGGTCAGGCACGGTTCGGGAGTGTTCATCCCCGCCGGTCTCGAATACCGTTTCGTCAACGAATCGAGAGCGCCCCTGCAGGCTGTCATCGTCGTTGAGGAAATCGGTGAAGGTTTCGAGCCGCTCGATGAAATGAAAGTCGGCACCTATACCACGTCCAGGCCGGGATCGGGCATGCACTGGGCGCATATCGGACGGGGAATATTCCGCGGCGCGAAATTCTACAATCCCATGGGGATCGCGGTTGTTTCTATCGACGCCTTCGACATGGCGCAGCCCCATGTCCACGATGAAAATTGCGAGGAGATATGGTACCAGTTCCGCGGAAGAAGCCTCGCGTTCTTCGGCAATACCCTGCAATGGATGAACCAGGGCACCGCCTTTCTCGTGCCGCCGGATGGCCGCTCGGTCCAGTGTTCCATCAATCCGGCCGATGAACCGACCATGTTCATCTATCTCGGCAACAGACGGGATTTGCGCCTGCCGGGAAACGAGCATGAGCGTATCGGGGAATGATGGGGAATTATGACACATCCAATTCCTGTAGTTGCATTCTCAAAACGTCAGCAAGAACAGAGATTTTAATTTGTGCATAATCATCTATGCAACCAAGGACCCTAAGGTTAGTTGAATTCTCAACCTCAAGAGTAATAATTGCGGCTGCAGGGTTTGTTTTGGAAATTTGTATGGTTATGGTCCCACTATCAACAATACTTTCCGCTACTGAAGCATCTCGAATATGAGAAGTCACCTGGAAGACTATCTC
>CAYNWJ010000423.1:0-3952 GCA_964400815.1 uncultured bacterium | reverse complement strand
GCTCCACCATTCTTGTCATCATCGTTTCGGTCTTCTTTTCCGTTTATATCGGCCTTGTGGATTTTGTTCTTTCGCTCGCAAGCCGTTTCTTCTGAGATATACCGTTTTCCGAACACGAACAACAACCGCAGGCTGGTAATATTCCCCTATGGACTGGTACGTTCTGCACGCATTATCCGGGCACGAGAACAAGGTCAAGAACTATATCGAGACCCAGGCGCCCCTGTCGGGCCTGGGCGAGATGATCGGACAGGTGGTCGTGCCGACCGAGGACACCGTCGAGATGCGGGACGGGAAGAAGAAGACGATCAAGCGCAAGTTTCTTCCCTCATATATTCTCATCGAGATGGAGCTGACGAAGGAGACGCAGTATTTCATCACCAACGTCCCCGGCGTTACCAGTTTTGTCGGTCCGGGCCGCAAGCCGGAGAAGCTCAAGGAGATAGAGGTCGAACGCATACTCGGTCAGATCAGCTCCAGCAAGGAACGCGATGTGCCGGCCATGAAATTCGATGTCGGCGACCGTGTCAAGGTCATCGACGGCCCCTTTACCGATTTCACCGGGACGGTCGAGGAAGTCAATCCTCTGAAGAGCAAGGTGAAGGTGACCGTTTCGATTTTCGGGCGTCCTACGCCGGTTGAATTGAACGTACTCCAGATTGAAAACGCGAAGGATGGCGCCTGACGGCCGGGTGCGCTTCCGCTCATGTGTGTCCTGGCAGAACCGGACGGATATGGAGCGGGCGGGGCGCGCCGGGTGGTCCGCCGGCTGTCGGCGGACATGTGCCGAAAAGGCTGAACGGCGTCACATCAATATATAAGGAGCAGATACCGTGGCCAAAAAAATGATTGCGACGATCAAGTTGCAGCTTCCGGCGGGACAGGCGAACCCCTCGCCCCCGGTGGGTCCGGCGTTGGGCGCGCACGGCGTGAACATCATGGAGTTCTGCAAGGCATACAACGCCAAGACGCAGAGCCAGACGGGGATGATCATTCCCGTGGTGATCACCGTATACAGCGACCGTTCATTTTCCTTCATCACCAAGACGCCGCCCGCGTCCCGTCTTCTTCTCAAGATGGCGAAGAAGGACAAGGGATCCGGCATGCCCAACCGCGACAAGGTGGGCAAGGTGACCCTCAGCCAGGTGAAGGAAATCGCCGAGATCAAGATGAAGGACCTGAACGCGAACGATGTCGAGGCGGCGATGGAGATGATCGCCGGCACGGCCCGCAGCATGGGCATCGTTGTGGAGTGACCGTTCCGGCCGCGCATGCTGTACAGCCGGCGCTTTCATGCGTCGGCGCTGTTCCGATTGCAACGGCACCATGTATGTTTCATATATCAGCATTAAACCGTAACGTAGAGGGAGCAACTGAATGAAACGGGGGAAACGTTACAAGGAGTCTGTCGGCAAGGTCGACAGGGAAAAATATTATCTCCTTGACGAAGCGATTGATACTCTGCATCAGCTCCCGACGGCCAAGTTCGATGAAACGATCGATTGCGCCGTTCGGCTGGGAGTGGACCCCAGACACGCTGACCAGATGGTGCGGAGTACGGTGGTTCTGCCGCATGGCACGGGAAAGACGATCCGCGTGCTGGTTTTCGCCCAGGGCGAGAACGAGACAGTGGCGAAAGAGGCCGGGGCCGATCATGTCGGCGGCGAGGATCTCGCGAAGAAGATCCAGGATGGCTGGCTCGAGTTCGATGTCGCCATCGCCACGCCGGACATGATGAAGGTTGTGGGCCGTCTGGGAAGAATCCTCGGTTCGCGCGGCCTGATGCCGAACCCGAAATCGGGAACAGTGACGCCGGATGTGGAGACGGCGGTCCGCGAAGCGAAGGCCGGAAAGATCGAGTTCCGCGTGGACAGGGCGGGAAACCTCCATGTCCCCGTGGGCAAGCGGTCATTCGAGAAGGACAAGCTCAGGGACAACATCATGGCCTTCATGGAGGCTGTCATGCGCGCCAAGCCCGCTGCGGCGAAAGGCGCCTATGTCAGGAACATCGCCATTTCCTCCACCATGGGGCCGGGCATCAAGCTCGACCGGCTGTCGCTCATACAGGCGATCACCAAGTAGGCCGCATCGCAGGAGCGGTTTTTCCTGAAACGGCATAATCATTATCAATCTTCACGAGGCGGATAGATGGACAGATCACAGAAAGTACAACTAGTTGAAGAATATGTCGGCATCTTCGACAAGCCCGGGGTCTACCTGATGGACTTCACCGGGCTGAACGTGGAGGAGATGACGCATCTCAGGCGCAAGCTCTACGAGTCGTCGGTGTCGATGAGGGTCGTGAAGAACACCCTCGCGAAACGCGCTCTCGACCAGCTCGGTATCGACACCCTCAACGATTATCTCGTTGGGCCCGTCGGTGTCGTCTGGAGCCAGGAGGATTCGGTCACACCCGCGCGCGTCCTGCTCGAGTTCATCGAGGACAAGGACAAGGGCACGGTCAAGGTGGGCCTTGTCGATGGAAACCTGATTCTCGATCAGGATATAACAGCCATTTCCAAGCTGCCGACGAAACACGAACTCCAGGCGAAGCTGGCCATGACGCTCAACATGACCATGGTCAGGATGGCACAGGTGCTGAACGCCCTGCCGGTGAAGTTCGCCCGCACGGTCAAGGCGCTCGAGGAAAAGAAGGCCGGAGAGGAATAGCACACGAGCCCGGACGCTTCTCACCGTCCCCGGCGGGACGGTGCCGGGACCTCCGATACGGTCTGATTATACATAGAGAAACACGCAGTCGGTGTCAGACAGAATTGAATTGAAACTTTCATACGTTTATCACAAGGAGAAACCTACAATGGCTGAGGACAAAATCACCAAACTTGTCGACGAGATCGGTAACCTGACCGTTCTCGAGCTTTCCGAGCTGGTCAAGGCGATCGAAGAGAAATTCGGTGTCGAGGCGAGCGCTCCGGTGATGATGGCCGGCGGCGGCGCTGTGGCCGGTGTCGAGGCGGGCGGAGCCGCGGCCGAAGAGCAGACCGAGTTCGATGTCGTTCTTACCGATTTCGGTTCCAAGAAGATCCAGGTCATCAAGGTCGTCCGCGAACTGACGGGTCTCGGCCTCAAGGAGGCGAAGGACCTCGTCGAAGGCGTGCCGGGCAAGGTGCTCGAAGGCGTGGAAAAGGAAGCCGCGGAAGACGCGAAGGGCAAGCTTGAAGAGCAGGGCGCGACGGTCGAGGTCAAGTAGCACAGTCGTCCGACGCCTGTTTGGGTACAGCGCGTACATGGCAGGAATCCGGCGTGGGTTTTCTCTGAATTATCCGCACCCGGATTTCTGTCTTTATACCGGATGCGGGCGGAGGCGTCCCTGAAAACCGCCGCCCGACGCCGGTCTTCTCCGCGAAGGTGACACCCCGGCACACAGCTGAACGCTGAAAGGACGTGATACTCCATGAAAGACAGGAAGAAGATAGAGAGGCAGTCCTTCGAAAAGATCAAAACCGTCGTGGACATGCCGTATCTTTTGGACCTGCAGATTGCATCCTTCAATAATTTCCTCCAGCTCGATGTTCCTCCGTCGAAGCGTCAGGACCAGGGACTTCAGGCTGTATTCAAGGGTATTTTCCCCATCGCTGACGTTCACAATTCGATGAGCCTCGAGTTCGAGGAATATTCGGTCGGTGTGCCGAAATATTCCGTCGAGGAATGCATCGAGCGTGACATGACCTTCGCCGCGCCCCTCAAGGCGACGCTCCGTCTCGACTATTTCGAGAAAAGCGGCAATGAAACGGTGGTGAAGGAAGCGATCAGGCAGCAGGTGTTCCTCGGCGAACTGCCGCTGATGACCTCCTCCGGAACCTTCGTCATCAACGGGGCCGAGCGGGTGATCGTCAGTCAGCTTCACCGGTCTCCCGGCGTGTTCTTCGGCGAGGAAACGCACCCGAACGGCAAGCTGCTGTTCAACGCCCGCATCATACCCTACCGCGGC
>CAYNWJ010000422.1:0-3957 GCA_964400815.1 uncultured bacterium | reverse complement strand
CCGGCGCCGAAGAGGTTGTGCCCGCAGCCGTGGCCCGGCGCGTCATCCACGACCGGCTCGTGCGTGGGAACGCCCGGCTTCTGCGACAGTCCCGGCAGCGCGTCGTATTCGGCGAGGATCCCCACGACGGGATGTCCCGATCCCCAACTGGCGACGAACGCCGTGGGCATGTCCGCCACACCGCGCTCCACACTGAAGCCGTTTCGCTCCATGAGGGCGGCGAGGTGTTCGGCGGACCGGTATTCCTCGAGGGCCGTTTCGGCGAATTCGTTAAGGCGCGCCGCCGCATCCTCGAAAACTTCACGGTTCTCTTCGATCCATGTCACGGCGGTGGATTTGCAGACCGATGCGGGCTGAGCGGCATGGGACGGGGTGTGCGCAGCGGGAAAGGCCGCGAATGCGAATGCGGCCAGGACGGTGAGGGCGCGGGTGGTCATCGTTGATCCTCCTCTATCGATTCGGTCGTTTTCGTGTGAATGGTGCGTGGCCGGACGGGCCATACGGCCCAAGCATGATAAAAATGCACCGCGCCGCCGGCAAAGTAAAGGGAAAACACGACATCCCGCGTGGTCAGGGTATGGACCAGCCCACCAGTTCCTCGTCCCGCTCGTAAAAGGTCTCGATGCCGTCGGATGTGATCACCCGGCGCTTCACCGGACCCACCTCGGGGGCCAGCCAGATGGTCGTGCGGGTCGTTTCGCTCCGGGATGCGCCGCCGCCGACAGCGTAGGAGACGAGTTCCACGACATGCCTGCGGCAGTTCTCGAAGGTTCCCGCGATCACCGTAACATCCTCGTAGCCCTCGAACCGTCCCTGCCATTCCTTGAAGAGCACCGCACCGGAGATGCTCCGCTCCCATGAGGCGATGCGGTGGGTTTCGCCGGGGGAAGCGTCGAGTCTGATGAGGGGCATTTCGTCCGAATAGGGGTCCCATGCGCCCGTATCGCCGCCGGACCCGTCCTTCCCGCCCGGACCGGTGAGGGCCGAGATGTTCGCGAGATCGGAAAAGCTATACAGTGCGCCGTCCCCGATGCGCACGAGGGAAACCACATCCCCCTCGTCATCCGTCACCGTCCAGTAAACCCTGCCCGCGTATTCCCGCGTGCCGGTGATGGCGCGGGTGACGGTGGCGGAAACGGACTCGAGCGCACGGTAATCGATTTCCTCGACCGAGAGAGACCAGGAGGCGTTGCGCCTGAGGGGATAGTAGTCGCTGGAACCGCCGGGATCGCTCCCGCCCGGAGGCTGCGGTTCATTGGCCACGGCGGTGAAGCTGTCCAGGGTGATGCTGTAGGTGCGCATGAACACATCGGCGCTGGGAGGAACGAAGGTGTATCCCCCCGCGCCCGGCGCTATGGTATAGGCGCCCACGGGAACGTTGACGAAACGGAACCGTCCCGAACCGTCCGTGGTCACGCTTTGCGACGCCTCCTCGCCGAAAAGACCCACGCGCACACCGGAAACGCCCTCGCCCCACGTGTCGATCACCGTGCCGCTGATGGCATGGCCTCCCGCGCCGTCATCTCCGTCGTTTCCCGAGTCGCTGTTGCCGTCTGCCCCATCGCCTCCCGACGGATATCCGGAGAAGGGGTCGAGGTTCACGTTGTCTCCGGTGACCACGGCCGCCGTGGTGCGGGGATGGAAGGCGAAACCCGTACGGTGGGGCGTCACCGTATACGAACCCTCGGGAATGTTGGAAAACGAGAACGTCCCGAAACCGTTGGTCGAGGTCAGCCTGCTCAGGGGATCTCCGTTGTACCGCCCCTCCGGCATGCCCACAAGGCTCACCGAGACCCGGTCGAGACCGGCGCCCTCCCTGTCCGTCACGCGTCCCGAAACCGTCCACCCTCCCGACGATTCGTCGTCGCCCGCCTCGTCATCGAGAACACAGCCGGCCACGAGGACCATGAGGATCGGGACAGCCACGAGCGCCGCGGAAAAAGACAGCGAACGCCTGCCATGATTCAAAAACCGTTTCACACAATCATCCTCTCATGATGCTTCCTTTATGCATATTGAAATCCGGAGCCGGACGCGCACGGCGTTTACGGCGAACTCCCCCGGGAGCATCACTGCTTCACCGGCACGAACATCTGCATGTCGCCGCCGCTGTCGGGGAGGTGTTCCGCCATGTGGAGACGGTAGGTGGACCAGTAGCCGAGCCATCTCCGGTCTCCGGCGAGAATACTTCCGAGGAGACGTATCATCCGCTCCCCGGTATCTTTATACGCCGGATCGCCGAGAAGGTTTACACAGTCGTCGCGGGCCATGTTGTACAGCTCGCAGGTCCCCGAGGATATGTTGTAGCCGAAGAACCAGTGACGCTCAGGGGACTCGAACCAGTTCACCCCGGCGCCGTAATTCACACCCACATGCCAGCCCGTCTGGAACACCTGATTGAGCGGAGGGCGCTCCGAGCGGCCGTTGATGACCGGAAGCAGGTTTTCACCGTCGAAATGGCCGGGGACATCGATGCCCGCCGCCGCCAGCACCGTACGGCTTATGTCCATGGATGAAACCGGGGCCTCGACGGTGCGGGTGGACGATGCCGCCCCCGCCGGCGGCTTTATGAAGAGCGGCACGCGGAAAATGTCCGGCTGGAAATAGACACCCTTGTCGAACAGGGCCAGACGACCGTTGATCTCTCCGTGATCGCCGGTGAAGATGATGAGGGAATCGTCCCGGATGCCCCGCCGCCTGATGGCTTCGAGCAGGATGCCCACCGCATGATCGACCACCTCCATCTGGAGGAAATGGCCGAGCATGTAGTCCCGCACGAGCTCCGGATCATACGCTCCCCAGTACCGGCGGTAGACGGAATAGATGTCCGGTTCGCCGGGGAGGGCGCGGAAACCGTTCCGGTCCACCCGCCGCCAGCTGTCGTGGATACGGATGTGTTCACGGAGATATTCCGCACGGTCCTCGAGACCCGAGGGGATCGAATAGGGCTGGTGGGGATCGAAGAAATCGAGCTGGAGATAGACCGGTTCCCCGCCGCCGTGGTCAAGCGCCGCGTCCAGCTTCGCGGCAGCCTTCCGCGCGAGATAAACCGAATAGTGGGCATCAAGCGGGAACGGTCTGCCGTCCGCCTGCTCGATCCATCCGCCATAGGAATTTCCCGGCGATGTTCTGTCGTATTGTTTTCCCCGTAATTCTCTCTTCAGAACAGGCGGTTCGATGCCTTTTTCATTCAGAAAGGCGACATAATCGTCGTCTTCCATCACAGGCGGCGCCCAGCGGTTCCAGGCATCGTCGTTCTCCCCGAAGGCTTTCAGGAATGTGTCCGCGCCCACGTGGCACTTTCCCACGTGTCTGGTGACATAGCCGGAAGCCCTGACATACTCCTGGAAGATGACATCCTCCGGGCCCAGGTCCGTCTTCATTCCCAGGGGCGCCCGCTCGCCGTTGGTCAGATAGGGCGGATACCGGCCCGTGAAGATGCTTGCCCGCGACGGTCCGCAGAGGGGGCTCGTGCAGAGGGCGTTGTCGAAACGTACGCCCTCCCCGGCGATGCCCCGGATGTTGGGCAGGTTCACATGTTCCGCCATCGGACGCGAGGGGAGATGGCAGTCCGGCGAGATCATGTCGGCGGAAATCAGGAAAATGTGCGGACGGCGGCCCGGTTTCACGGTGAAGGGGCCGCGGCGGGCCTTTTCTCCGAGGTAACGGTAGGCGGTGTCATCGGATGCGCGGGCCGTGTTTCCGAAAGCGCCGATCGAGGCGGCCCCGGCGATGCCGGATTTCAGAAACGAGCGGCGGTCGGGATTCGTATCGTTCATGGGAGGGTCCGTGGTTTTGTGGATTCGTTCGCGTACAGGCGTCTGACATAGTATAACACCCTGCGCCGATTCGCACAATGACGGGAGATGCGGACGCAACCCCCCGTTTTCCGGCACAAACTTATATTTCGAGGTTTTTCAGTTTCTGAACCGGGATTTTCAGGATTACGGGATGAAC
>CAYNWJ010000421.1:0-3985 GCA_964400815.1 uncultured bacterium | reverse complement strand
ATCGCCGCGATCTTCAGGGAAGTGGCCGATTTCCTGGAGATCAGGGGAGACAACCCATTCAGGGTCAGGGCCTACCGTGACGCCGCGCGGACGGTGCGGGGGCTTTCGCGGGAAGCGTCGGAAATCCTGCGTGACGACGAATCGGCGCTCACCGACTTGCAGGGCATCGGAAAGGACCTGGCCGGAAAGATCGAGACCATTCTCGACAAAGGGTCGCTGCCCCGGCTCGAAAAGCTGCGTAGTGACATGCCCGCCGATCTTCCCCGGATCATGAAAATCCCCGGCATCGGACCCAGGAAAACCAAGACGTTGTATGACAAGCTCGACATCGGCTCGCTCGATGATCTCAGGAAGGCGGTCGACAACGGCGACATCGAGAGCATCGAAGGATTCGGAAAAAAAACCAGTGACACTATCAGCGAGGCGCTGAAGGAGATGGAGGAGCGCGAGGAACGGTTCAAGCTGCCCGAGGCCGAGGATCGGGTCGGGGATCTGATCTCCATGCTTGAAAATGTCGACGGGACGAAGAATGTGATCGCCGCGGGGAGTTACCGACGCGGCAGGGAAACCGTGGGGGACATCGATATCCTGGTGACCCGCCGCCGCGGCGCGGACATCATGGAGGATTTCACCGGCTTCGAGGATGTGAAGAAGGTCGTGTCGGAAGGAGACACGAGATCGACCGTGGTGCTCCGTTCCGGCCTGCAGGTGGATCTTCGTGTGGTGCGTCAGGTGAGTTACGGCGCCGCGCTGCACTATTTCACCGGCTCGAAGGAACACAACATAGCCATCCGCCGGCGTGGGCAGGACAGGGGACTGAAGATCAACGAATACGGAGTCTTCAAGGATGACGAGCGCATCGCCGGAAAGACCGAGGAGGAGATCTACGAAGCAGTCGGACTGCCGTGGATCACCCCCGAGCTCCGGGAAAACCGCGGCGAGATCGAGGCGGCGGAGAACGGCGGTCTTCCCGAGCTCATCAAGCTCGACGACATCAGGGGAGACCTGCACGTGCACACCGACCGGACCGACGGACACAACACGCTCCAAGAGATGGCGGATGCCGCCGCAGAAAGCGGCTACGGTTACATCGCCATTACGGAACATTCACAGCGGGTGACCGTGGCGAACGGGCTCGACAGCGACGCCGTCATGGAGCATATCGACGCGGTCGGGGAACTGAACGACAGCCGGGACGACCTTCTCATCCTCGCGGGGATCGAGGTCGATATTCTGGAGGACGGCGCACTGGACCTGCCTGACGACACCCTCGAAAAACTCGATGTCGTGATCGCGTCGGTGCATTCGAAATTCGACCTTTCGCGGGAAAAGCAGACGAAGCGGGTGACCGCCGCCCTGAAAAATCCCCATGTGGACATACTGGGCCATCCCACCGGCAGAATGATCAACAAACGCGGGCCCATCGATATCGACATGGAAGCGGTGCTGGAAACGGCGCTCGACCATGGTGTCATCATGGAGCTGAACGCCCATCCCGACCGTCTCGATCTCCACGACCTTCACTGCAAAACGGCCAGGGACATGGGGGTGGGAATCGTGATCTCCACCGACGCGCACAGAGTCGACAACTACCGGTACATGCGATATGGCGTGGGACAGGCCCGGCGCGGCTGGCTGGAAAGGAAGGATGTCCTGAACACGAAAACCGCCGACGAGTTCGTGAAACGGCTGCGAAACGGAAAGGACGGGTGACGGAAGTGAGCGATTTCAAACATGATCCCCCGAAAACATTCAGGGACGCCGGTTCCCTCGATGAGGATGAGGCGCGCGGGCAGGCGGAACAATTGCGCGAGGCAATCGAGTATCACGACCATCGCTATTACGTGAAAAACGACCCCGCTGTCCCGGACGCCGCCTATGACAGGCTCTTCTCCCGGCTCGTGGAGCTTGAAGAGCGGTTTCCGGATATCCGTACGAAATCATCGCCCACCCGGAAGGTTGGGGCCGAACCGGTGGACGAACTGGAAAAGACCGGCCACACGGAACCCATGCTGAGCCTCAGGGCGGTCCATGAACGGGACGATGTGGAGGCATTTCTCGACAGGCTTGCGGAAAAGCTCGACACCCCGTCGCCGTCGCTGATGCTGGAACCCAAGTTCGATGGCCTCTCCGTGGAAGTCGTCTATCGTGACGGCGCCTTCGACCATGCCGCGACCCGCGGTGACGGTGAAACGGGCGAGGATATATCCGAAAATGTCAGGACCATCGGCCCCGTTTCCATGAAGCTGCGCACCGATGATGCGCCCTCCTTTCTGGCCGTCCGTGGCGAGGTGTACATGCCTCGCGAAGGCTTTCGCGATGTGAACCGCCGGCTGGTCGAAAACGGCGGAGATCCCTTCGCCAATCCCCGAAACGCCGCCGCCGGAACGGTTCGGCAGCTCGATCCCGCCAAGGTGGCCGATATGCCCCTTTCCATCGTCTTCTATGACATACTCTCCACGGGTGATGAGGAGGGCCCGGCGACCCACCATGAAGAGCTGGACCGGCTCCAACGATGGGGGCTCAGGACCGACGACGCCAATGAAAGGGCGGACGGTATTGACGGTATAATTGCCTACCATGAGCGGCTTGCGGAAAAGCGCGATGAGCGTTCATGCGGGCTGGACGGCATCGTGATCAAGCTCGACGATATCGCGGGCCGCGAAAAGCTGGGAACACGCGAGCGCAGTCCCCGATGGGCGCTGGCATGGAAGTTCCATCCGAAAAAGGAGGTCACCACCCTCGAGGACATCGCCGTGCAGGTGGGGCGCACGGGTATTCTCACGCCGGTCGCCCTTCTCGATCCGGTCGATGTGGGGGGCGTGACGGTGAGCAGGGCGACCCTCCACAACGCCGGCGAGGTCAAAAAAAAGGATGTCAGGCCCGGTGACACGGTCCGGGTCGAGCGCGCCGGGGACGTGATACCGGAGATTGTCGAGCGTGTAAAACAGCCTGGCAGGAAGCGGGGCGAGGCATTCTCGATGCCGGAAACCTGTCCCTCCTGCGGCGCGCAGGTCTATCGGGACGGCGCCCATCACATCTGTCCGGCAGGTCTGTCTTGCCGCGCCCAGCTCGTGGGGCATATCATTCATTACGCCTCGAACGACGCTGCGGATATTCGCGGCCTCGGCGACGAGACCGTAAAGCAGCTCGTCGACAGGGACCTGGTCGGCAACCTGGACGACCTCTATCGTCTGAGAGCGGATGATTTCCTCGGCCTCGAGGGTTTCGCGGAAACATCCGCCTCCAAACTCGAAGAGTCCATACGGGACAGCAGACGCCTGCCCCTCGAACGTTTCCTGTACGGTCTCGGCATCCGTCACGTGGGAGGACATGTGGCGGCGGTCCTCGCCCGCAGCTTCGGAACGCTCGATCGCCTGATGGATGCCGGAGAAGCCGACCTGATGGAGATCGGCGAAATCGGCGATGAGACCGCCGGCAGTGTGAGCCGGTTCTTCAGCGAGGAACGGAACCGCCGTGTCATCGCCGCCATGCGCGATCTTGGTGTTACGGTCGAAGCGTCGCGGAGTGAACGCGGCGGAGCGCTCGAGGGAACCACCTTCGTGTTCACCGGCGAACTTGACGATTATACCCGTCCGGAAGCGGAGGAAACGGTGGAGTCGCTCGGAGGACGGGCCACGTCGAGCGTGAGCGGCGCGACCGATTATGTCGTCGTCGGCGACGATCCCGGACAAAAATACGATGACGCGAAACGGCTGAACGCGGAGATCATCGACGAGTCGGCGTTCAAGGAAATGGTGAATACCAGCGGAGAGGAACGGTAGCGATCACACAGGACCGCGGAAACCGGTCGCCAACCACCTCACGATCACACAGGAGACGACGACATGCCCGAACTTCCCGATGTTGAAACATTCCGTCGATATATCGACGCCACATCCCTGCACAAGACCATCAGCGGTGTCACGGTGAAGGACAACCGCATTCTCCATAATACATCCGAACACGATCTGAAATCGGCCCT
>CAYNWJ010000420.1:0-3999 GCA_964400815.1 uncultured bacterium | reverse complement strand
GTATAGCCTTTTTCTTTCCCTCGCAAGGCTTACTGGAATATAGCAAGCTCACAGGCAAACAATGCACCGTCGACGCTTTTCGTACCTGCCTCCCCTGGCAGGGGAGGTGTCACGACAGTGACGGAGGGGTTATATAATCGTTTGCCGGCACTGATCAAATACTCGTGTCTTATCATCAATTGCGTTGCTTGCTGAACCGGATAACCGACTTTTAATTTCAAGCCTTACCAACGCGGAACGAAGCGGCAGGAACGCTCAGACCGGCGAACAACGGCCATTTTTCGCATTCACCATCATACATTTCATGCGTTTTGAATCAACCTGTTGAAACGGCCCCACCCTTTCGGATGGGGCCGCCGTTCGGCACCTGCTCCCTTGTCAGCTTCGCCGTGTTATCCAATGTTGATGCCGCTCCCTCACGCAGTCGCCTTTTTCCCCGTGAGATGGTCTATCATGGGGTCGGTGACGAGGGGAACGAGATCGCCGATCATGTGCGGCATGAGATTGTCCATCACGCCGGGCATGAGATCGGGCATCTGTTCCTCCATGTAGTCGGGCATGGGGATGCGCTCCTTCACCCGTTCGAGCATGACCGGCATGACTTTGGGCATCATCATGGGCAGGAGCCGCGGAAAGAGAACGGGGAAGAGCGGTTTCATGAGCGGAAGGGCGCCCGGCACCTTTCCCGCCGCACGCATCATGGCCCCCATGCCAAAGGGCATGGCATCGATGAGTTCCGGCCACATGGTGTCCATGAGGGATGCGAATCCCTCGGGTGTCATGAGTGCGATCATGGCCTCGAACACGGCCCACTGACGGCGCACCTCCGGATTCGGGTCCGGGAAATCGAAGCCGAGCTTTGACGAGCAATAGCGCGCCAGATCCACCACCTCCACCGGCACTTCCTTCGTGTTCGCCGACACCCTGAGCTGGAACTCGCAGCAGGGACAGAGGGCGAGGACCTTCTTCGCGCCCGCCTCCAGGGCCTCGTTGAGCTTCACCTCGCCGATGTCGGCGGCCACGGGCGGGTCCTTGAGGAGGGTGAGAACGCTGCCGCAGCAGTGGGCTTCGTCGTGGTGATGGCTCATCTCGACGAATTCGGCGGAGGGTACGGCCCTGATCAGGTCGCGCGGCGGCTCGTAGACCCCGGACACGCGGCCGATATGGCAGGAATCGTGCCAGGTGACCGTCTCCTTCTCGTCACCGTTGTCGGGGAAGGAGAATTCCCCGGACGCCAGCTTTTCGGCCACCACCTCGCTGTAGTGCTTCGCGGTGATGTCGAACTCGACCCCCAGTTTTTCGGCCCACTGGGGATAGATGTGACGCCACATCATGTCGCAGGCCGGGCATGACGAGACGACGGTATCGCCTCCCGCGGCCTTGACCGCTGCCACGTTCTTCCTGAGGATGTCGCCGAAGAGCTCCCAGTTTCCGGCCACGAGCATGGGCGTGCCGCAGCAGGTCTCCTTCTCGCCGAGATAGGTGAAATCCACTCCCGCCTCGTCGAGAAGCCGTACGCTGGCCTGGCCGATGTCGTGCTCCACATAACTCGCCGTACAACCCGCGAAATAAACGGTTTTCGCCTTCTTTCCGGGGCCGTGTTTTTCCTTCAGGTCCTCCGGGAACCAGTCTGTGCGGTTCTTGCGGTATCCGGCCCAGATGTTGCCCTCCCTGCCGAGGGCCGCCGCCATCATCTCGAAGGGCGGCAGGGTCATCCGTCCCTCATCGCCGATGAGCCTGCCCCGGAGCTTCATCCAGGAGGGCTCGATGGGAAGCGCGGCCGAGCAGCGACGGTTGCAGAGCTCGCAGGTGGTGCAGGTGATGATCGTGTCCACCATGAACTGGTTCCACTCCTCCCGTCCCTCCATGTACTCCCGCAGCCAGTACCATTTTCCGCGCGGGCTCTGGCTCTCCCACCCGCGGCCGTAGAACTGGTCGCATTCCTCCACGCAATAGCCGCATTGTGAGCAGCTGTAGGCGTACCACGCCACATCGGCGGGAATGTTCCGCACATCCTTCGCCGGACGCTCGCCGATCCGGGTGATGACATAATTGCCGAAAGGGCGCGCCAGTGGCTCGAACATGCTTCCCAGCTTGAGCGCCAGCGAGACGATGCCGCCGCCGGTGACCTTTCCGGGATTGAGCACGCCCGCGGGATCGACCTCCCGTTTGAACCCGGCGATCCGTTTCGCCCGGTCCGCGCCCATGACCTTGTCGGTCATGCCGGCGAAATAGAGGCCGGTGGAATAGGGCCTGCCGCCGTGCTTCCCGGCGATCCTCATGATGGTGAGCACGAGACCGAAGACGAAGTTGTAGCTGAATTTCCGCTGGTCGCTGGGAATGAAACCGAGGATGACCACCTCCGGTTCGCCGTCGGCGCCCTCGCGGATGATGACCCCCTCCTTCACGATGGGCTGGTCGACCTTGTTCTCGATCTCTGAAAGCACCGTACCCAGCGACTTGAGAGGGACAACGACCTCGGCGGGCACCAGGCTCGGACCCAGACGCTTCACAACCATGAGCTTGAACCGGTGGCGCCATTCGTGCCGGGCGATACGGTCGCTGAGGATTTCGCCGGAGCAGGGTTTGAGCATCTTTTCCAGCGTGCCGACCACCTTCCCGCGGTCCTTCTTGCGGAAGGCGAGGATGGTGATGTACGACGCCGGAAGAAGCACCCGTTCCTCGATGGGATGGCCGAGGTGTTCCATGAGGGGGGCGCGGTTCTTGAGCTCGGCCATGCGGGGATTGATGAACACGAGCGACCAGATGGGAAGATCGCTCTCCACGAGGGGCTGATGGAAACGCTGGAGCTGATGCGGGTCGGGACACCCGGTCGCCACCACGTCGAGCTCCTCGAGGGGCATGACCTTGATCGTCATCTCCGTGATGATGCCGGTGATCCCCTCGGCGTCGGCGATCAGATCGAGGTCGTCTCCGGTGAACTCCCGCACGCTGCCGTCGGGCATGACAGCCTTCGCCGCGGTGACATTGTCCTTGAACCAGCCGGCTTCGTAGGAACCGATGCCCGCGCCTCCCTGCGCCAGCCACCCGCCGGCGGTGGATGCCGGATAGCTCGTGGGATAGAGCCTGAGGGTGAGGCCTTCCTTTTCCAGCTCACGGTCGAGCTTTTCCCAGATGATGCCGGGCTGGACGGTGACCGTGTTGTTGTCACGGTCCACCGAGAGCACCCCGCTCATCCGGAAGAAATCGACGACCACGCCGTTCTTGACCGGCAGGACGCCGCCATAGCCCGATGAGGCCTTTCCGCGTGGTGTGAGCGCCACCCTGTTCTCGGTCGCCCACTTCGCCAGGCCGGCGACTTCCTCAGTTGACACCGGCTGCACCACGGCGTCGGGCGTGGTATTGCCAACGAGCGGCTTGAACAGGCTCGGCATCGAGGCGATATCATGACTGTAGAGCTTCCGTTCGATCCTGTCGAAATTGACACGATCGCCGAAGGTCTCCTCCAGATAGGTCCTTTCACGGTTCGAAATGCCCATTATTCGACTCCCTGTGCGAATGATATTATGAAGTTTGTATTGTTATGTTGTAACCCGAAAGCTTTTCGGCTGAAACGTATCACGCCGCGCCCGCGCCTAAACCTTCCCCTGCCACGCGCCCTCGCGCACGAACTCGGTGAAGGCCTCCACGATCTCGCGCCGCCTGCCCGCCTTGCGGTACATGATGCGATTGGTTCTCTCGATGGCGAGCCCCTCGACCGTCACGGTCTTCAGTTCCCCGTGTTTCAGCTCATCCGCCACGGAAAGCCGGGGGAGGAAGGCCATCGACATGCCGGCCTGGAGAAAGGATTTCGCAAGCGAAAGGTCCTCGACCTCCATGAAGATGTTCAGGTTGCGGGGAGCGAGGCCCACCTCCGCCAGCCCCTTTTCTATGACATATTCCAGCCCGCGGTCCACGGTCATCCAGGCGAGCGGCAGTTCCCGGAGCGCATCGGCTTCGATGGTGTCGGGGACTCCGTTCGGGGCCGCCACCAGCACA